>NZ_FUYE01000030.1 GCF_900167535.1 Prosthecobacter debontii | reverse complement strand
TGTGCTCCACTAGATAGTCACGGAGGGCCTGCTCTAGTTGAGCCACGCTACGCTGTGAAAGCTGCTGCGACGCAGCTTGCGCATCGTCAAATCGGAGAAGAAACGCTCCACTTGGTTTAGCCATGAGGAATAGGTGGGAGTGAAATGCAGCTGCCAGCGTGGATGGCGAGCAAGCCACGCTTTGACTGCTGCAGTGCGATGCGTGGCATAGTTGTCGAGAATGGCGTGTATTTTCAACCCTCTAGGCACCTGCCTCTCAACAGTGCGCAAGAAGCTCAGAAACTCCTGCTGTGTGTGCTTTCGATGTGTTTTGCCGATGACTTCACCGGTGGCCACATTGAGCGCAGCAAACAGTGAGGTGGTGCCATGGCGGAAATACTCGCAGGCTGACTGCTCGGGGGTGCCTCCGAGCAGAGGTCATATGGGTTGTGTAGGAAGCGACCGCTAACTAGGCTTTTAAGTCAACTTTAGTCGATCATCGATCGCCTCAATTAATTTTTGAGTGCCCACCTTAGGATCCAAGTCAGTAAGGCACTCCTGAAGGACTAGGTTACGAACAGCCCGAGATAAACAGCGGTGCTGTATCCGCATGTGGCGGTAGGCCACTTTGATGTCCTCCTCGGTCCATTTGTGGAAATGCTGCTGAGTGATTGACTCGAGATGCTGCTTATTCATGCTGCTAGTTTCTTCATGCTCCTCGTTGGGTAAGAATCTGTAGGGGCATCGCTCCAATGACCGGGTATGGATGTCTTCTTCTCCATCAAAGTCGTGCCCGCTCCCGCCATTGCTTCATTCACGACCAATCTAACAAATTTTGATTCAGAAAAATCGTTGGTTTTATCCGGCCAAAATGGATCCCAAAACGAGATATCTCACAATTTTATCGAATGAAGCCAACATATCTCTATGCTTATGCACCCTAGACACGCTCTCCCGCCCTATTAGACATATGTGCGCACAGCATCAGTCTCTACAGTAGGCACTGATACTCACACTCAGGTGGCCGGTCGACTAGCCCCGATTTTGAACTGAATGCGAGATACAAATTCCCGTGTAAGCGTCTCAAATCGCCTCTCTATGATGAGAACGAAATATCGAGCGAAAATGCTCTCGCCTTCAGCGAGGCTACAACGTCGCTTTCTTCACCTTGCCAAACTCGGTGCCGAGGAAGCGTTTGGCGAGGGCTTCGGCTTGTTCGGCAAGGTCGGTGAGATAGATCTCCAGGGTGGGTTTGCTGCGAGCGGTGCGCAGGAGATTTTGCTTTTCCAAGAGCGTCTTGGTGTGCGCGGCACAGGTGCTGGCGCTATCCACAAGGCGGACTTTGTTCCCCAACATCCGCTTCAGCACAGGAACCAGCAGCGGGTAATGCGTGCAGCCGAGCACCAGGGTATCCATCCCCTTATCCAGTAAAGGCTTGAGATACTCGCGCAGCACTGACTTCAGGGCGGGATGATCGATCCAGCCTTCCTCGACAAAGGGCACCAGTAAGGGCGTGGCCATCGCGTGGATCTGGAGATCAGGCTGCCGCATGGCGAGAGCGTATTGATAGGCGCTACTGCGGATGGTCCCAGCAGTGCCGATGATGCCCACACGCTCGCAGGTTCCATCCGCCAAGGTGGCTTCGACTCCCGGCTCCAGGACTCCGATGATGGGCACCCTGAAAGTCGCCTGAAGAGCGGGCAAGGCATGAGCCGTCGCCGTATTGCAGGCGACGACCACCGCTTTCACCCCATGACTGACGAGGAACTGCGTGTCCTCGACGGAAAAGCGCCGAATGGTATCGGGTGACTTGGACCCATAAGGCACCCGTGCGGTGTCACCGAGATAGATGATGGACTCATTCGGCAACAGCTCACGCAGGGCACGGACGACGGTCAAACCACCAACGCCAGAGTCAAAGACACCGAGGGGAGCAGAAGAGTCAGGAGCGGTCATGGGTGGAGCAACGATGGATCTGATAAAGATAAGACAGCATTCACAGGATTTGCAGGATGAACAGGATGGATTTCAAAGTAGTTTCAGCACAGCCCCTCCCCCCCAGCGATGCTTACCCCCCTTGATCTCAAGCTTCTCCGCGACGTGAGCCGCATGAAGGGCCAGATCGTCGCCGTTTCCCTGGTGATGGCCTGCGGGCTGGCGATGATGATCATGACGCGCAGTCTGATCCTGACGCTGGAGAGCACCCGGGATGCTTATTACCAGCGCTATCGCATGTCGGATGTGTTTGGCTCGCTGAAACGTGCGCCGCTCTCCATGAAGGATCGCATGGCGGAGATCCCAGGAATTACGGCCATTGAAACCCGGGTGGTGCTGGATGCAGTGCTGGATCTCCCGGGCGTCCTGGAGCCCTGCACGGCTCACATCGTCTCCCTCCCGGAAGATCGCGATCCCCTGCTGAATCAGCTTTTCCTCCGCCGGGGCCGCATCCCACGCATGGATGTGCGGGGAGAGGCCGTGGTGAGTGAGGCCTTTGCTCTGGCCAATAAATTGGATCTCGGAGACAGTGTCTATGCCATCATCAACGGCAGGCGAGATCGAATCACGGTCACGGGGATCGGACTCTCCCCCGAATTCGTCTTCGAAGCGCGTGCTGGTGAAACACTGCCGGATAACAAACGATTCGGAGTCTTTTGGATGAACTACCGAGCCGTTGCCGTGGCCTACAACATGGATGGCGCTTTCAATGACTTCGTCGTGGATCTCGCCCCCGGCACGGAAGCAGGCCCCGTGATGGCGGAGCTCGATCGGCTACTCATGTCCTATGGTGCTGCCGGTGCCTACACGCGCAAAGATCACGGCAGCGCCGCACGATTGGATGATGAATTGCGGGTGCTCAATGCGCTCTCCGTGGCTTATCCCGTGGTGTTTCTCAGTGTCGCCGCGTTCATGGTCAATGCCGTGCTTGCGCGCCTGGTCCGACTGCAAAGAGAGCAGATCGCTCAACTCAAAGCCCTGGGTTATTCCTCCTGGCAAGTGGGGAGGCACTACCTGGGTTTTGCCATGGTCATTGTCGTGTTGGGTTCCATCCTGGGCGGGATCGCAGGGCGCTTTATGGGGAATGGGCTGATCAGCATGTATGAGCTGTTTTTCAGGTTCCCTGCCCTGAACTTCAAAATGGACTACAGCGCTCTCGGCACCGCACTGGCCGTGAGTGCAGGGGCTTCCTTTTTCGGGGTGCTCAGTGTCGTCTGGATGGCTGTCAAGCTTCCACCCGCCGAAGCCATGCGCCCCGAACCTCCCGCAGACTTCAAACCCAGCCTGCTCGAGCGATTGGGCGTCACGCGTGGCACGGGCCCTGCCTTCCGTATGGCGCTGCGCAATATTGAGCGGCGTCCTTGGCAATCCGTATTCACCGTCTTTGGCCTCTCCTTAGCCACTGGGCTCATGGTCCTTCCGGGCAGCATGGAGGATAGCATTGATTACCTGCTCACCTATCAGTGGAATGACGTGCAGAGACAGGATGTCATCGCCTTTCTGATCGAGCCCAGCAGCGGCAGCGGTCTTCACGATCTGGAGCATCTG
This sequence comes from Prosthecobacter debontii, assembly GCF_900167535.1. NCBI lineage: Bacteria > Pseudomonadati > Verrucomicrobiota > Verrucomicrobiia > Verrucomicrobiales > Verrucomicrobiaceae > Prosthecobacter > Prosthecobacter debontii. The sequence continues at coordinate 29,737 of NZ_FUYE01000030.1, read as the reverse complement.
CCCGGTGTGATTCGTGCCGAGCCCGTGCGTGTGGTGCAGGCCCGATTGAGCTTCGGCCATCACACCCGTAAACTCTCCATCACCGGCGTGGCCAAAGGATCGAGTTTGAATCGGCTTCTCGACACGCAGGGGCAGCCGATCGAGCTTCCCGAAAATGGTATCGTCATGTCAGCCAAGCTGGCCGAAATTCTCGGAGCTAAACTGGGCGATGAAATTCAAGTCTCGGTCCTCGAAGGCAAACGGCCCGTGCGTTATGTGCCCATCAGCGGTCTGCGCGAGGATTTTGCCGGGGTGGCGGCCTACATGGATAAAGAGGCCCTGCATCGCCTCATGCAGGAAGGTGATTCCGTCAGCGGTGCCTACCTCACGGTTGATCAAAACCGGTGGACGGACTTCATGACCGAAGTGAAGGAGACCCCACGGATCGCCGTGACTCTGGTCAAGAAGGAACAGCTTGCCGCATTCCGCAGCACCACGGGAGAAAGCATCGGCATCATCCGTAAGCTCTACCTAACACTCGCCGTCATCGTCGCCTTCGGCGTCGTTTACAACAGTGCGCGCATCGCCCTCTCCGAACGAGGTCGTGACCTCGCCACACTTCGAGTCGTTGGCTTTACGCAGAGAGAAGTGGGCAGCGTGCTTCTGGGAGAACTCACCATCCTCGTCCTCGTGGCTCTGCCCGTGGGGCTGCTCTTCGGCCGCGGGCTCGCCACCTTCATCATGGCCGCCATCAGCACCGAGACCATCCGCATGCCGCTGCTGATCAGCTACAAGACCTACAGCATCGCCATCCTCGTCATTCTCACCGCCGCCGGAGCCTGCTTCTGGGTGGTCGGACGCATGGTGCAGAAGCTGGATATGGTAGGCGTGCTCAAGGCGAGGGAGTAGCGTAAGAGAAGCTGGCCGCTCTCACAGCTCATCAAAAAATCACTTTTCCAGTCGGACATTCCACGTTCCTCGCCCGACAAACGTCTGTTTCAGTCAGACATGCGGCGGATCTCGCCCGACATATGGCCTATGTCTGACTGCATTTGATCTTTGTCAGCTTACAAAGCTCTTTTGTGCCCTTACTTTTGTCTTTTGTCAGCCTACAAATGCCGTTTGTCAGCGCTCAAAGATCGTTCTTCACCTGACAAAGATCATTCGTCAGGTGACATGCATCGCTTGTTAGACGCCCTCATCCTTGGCAATCAACGCAATAGGCGATATCTCCATTCGCCAAGGCATCAGTGAGCCACGCGGCTGAGGCGCTCCTGCCACCATCGGATGCCTTGAAAGTCAAAGAACGCCAGGGCTTTTGTGCTCGAAAGCACAATCACAACCTTCGCTTGGAAGTTGAGCCTTAGCATTCACCTCACAGTGGATGCTTGCATATCCATCCCAGGTTCGTTGTAGCTCATGGTTAGACATCGCCTCAGTCATATGAACAAACTCCGCACTTCAGACCAAATCACATAAACGAAAAGAGCGATATAAGGCCAAGAAAACGATGAAAGTAAAATCCACGCTAACTTGCTGCGTCGCCAGCCAACCAAACTCATCGCAATAACCGTGCAGACGAAGGCTGGCGGCAACGTGACAATCGTGCCGATAATCAAAAGCAACGGGCCATTGTAAACACCTGCGTAAGCCTGTGCCGTCACAAAAGCATAAATCAGCCAATACAATAGTGCGCACAATAGCGTGACCACACTCAAGCCAAGAGCGATGTAGCGCTGAGTGCTAGACGGTGACTGAACAGGATGGAGAGAACTCATGCGCAAGATGTCTAACGACTGGGATGAGGATACCGTGAGCGGAAAGCGTCGAGGTCAAAGAGCGGTTGTCTGCATCCCATTTTTGTTCGCCTTGAGGTGCTTGTTGTGACCGCTCATGTCTCGGGAGACGGACTGATCATGGGCGTGTAGCTTGCCTGGAGCAGGTCGGGCCGAAACCGAAGCAATGCGTCTTTAAAAGTCCAGCGCAATCGCACCGCTAAAGATCCCGCCTCTGACTGAATGTGGACTCTGTAGCCTCGCCAATACCACATGGACAAGGGCTCCACATGTGTGACCAAACTCCAGGGAATGAAAAAGGGCGAATGGAAAGGGCGAAAGTAGATCACCGTGTAAAACCAAAGTCCGTCAATGCTCGGAACGACACGAACGACACCGCTGTAGCTAAACCGCCAGGCCCCATTGAAACAGATATAGGGAGATCCGAATGAAGGACCTTTAGGCCGATTCCTCCTACCGCCGTAACACTCGGAAAAAGCTCGCCAGCCCGTCCGTGCGCTGTTGTAGTTGTTGATCAGCAACCACATCCCGAACACGAAAAATGGGAACCACCAGGGCATCGGATCACTTCGCTGAGCTAAAAAGATCATGGTCGCGGGAGACTCGCTTTAGGTGGGTAAACGTCAAGCATCAGGCAGGTTGACAGGAAGCACGCCATCAATGCAAGGCAGGGATTGGAACGGCGGTGAATCATTCAAACTTAAGGCGAGTCAGTCGTTGCACTCCAGGAAGGCGATGCCCAAAGGAGGCTTCAAGCGTGTCTAGTCTAGCTATCATAGAGGGCATGGCGAGAGACGCTGTTAGTTGGGCGAACGGCCGGGATCAGGCGACGGCGGGGTGGACGTCGCTGACACGACAGATAGCCTTCGAGCCGTTGCCTGCATCCGTTTTGTTCAGCCTTGGAAGATTGGTGGTGACTTGTCATGGTTGAAGGGATCAAGAATAATGAAGCAGCGCGTGCGAAGCTGGCGACGCCCATATCGCCCAAGTGAAAAGCGGGGAGCCACTGCAAAGCGACGAGAAGACCAGGGACTTCAGAGTACGCATCCTCAGATAGTGTATGAAGGCGGAAACAATCAAAATCGGGACCACAAATGAAACAGCCAACACCATGCAATGCCATGCTGTCATCGGCGCATGAAGCGGAATGGCAAGTATCGAGGAGAGAGCAAACCAAGCGGACGGTATCATGGCAATGCCCGCGAGGATCAAGCACAGCAAATGGGCGATGGTCCCTTCTGGTTTCATGGCGGACTCATTTTCTTGGGCGAACGTCTCGGATCAGGCGACGGCGAGCGCAAGACGTTGCTGACGCGACAGATAGCCTTCGAGCCGTTGCCTGCATCCGTTTCGTTCGGCCCTCCATTTTTATGTAGGTCGGTGGTCAGGGGATGACTTCGCCAGAACCTGTATAAATCCACCTCAGAACCTTTCCATCTTTCACATAGGCGCTGGCGGTCACGTCAAACGGCCCAAACGCCGTGGTCAACTCGTAAACCAGGTCCACACGCCACTGGCGGATGCCATCCACAGTCTCTTCCGTAACGTTTCCCCATTTCCGAACATCTGCGGGCTTAAATTCGGTGACATCACCGGCAAGCAGGCTTGAGACAAGGAGTGGGTAAGCACCAGCGCCATCCTTCTGAGGCGCAATCATCGTCGCTGCGGGTGAGTTCAGAGGGGCAGCGTTCGAACGTGTCCTGCGTGAATGAACCAGCGCCACTAAGCCGCATATGACAGACAATAGACAGATTATTCGAAGAAGAGATCGTTTCATGTCATGCGATGTATGTAGATGCTAACGAGATGGTTGCAGCGAATCTTAGAAGCTTCAGAAAGCGCCTGATCATGTGGAAAGCCCAGGACTCCGTTCTCGGCCGAACGTCTAAGCTGTGCCGACTGCTGGGGAGGCGGTGGACGTCGAATAGGCGGGGAGGATTGGAGTCAAAAGTGAGCAAATACGGCAGCAATCCCCAGCGGTTGCCTCCAGTGCCTTGTTCGGCCTTGGTTCGTCGGTGGTCATGGTCGTGGTCTAGGATCGAAAGCGATACTCGTAGCTAATGCCTCGTCGAATATCAATAATGGTGCGGCCAATGTAGCCTGAGTCGTAGCGAATGTGGATGTAATCGCTGCTATTTGGGGAGTCACCAATGCTCAAGTCCTTCGGTGCATGCTCTCGCAGATACAATCTCCAGCCACTTCAGATGGTAGACCATCAACCCAAACTGTGTCACGACCAAATATCAGCTTCATCCGTGGCAAGTCTGCGGTGGGAAAGCAGTAAATGGTCAAATCCTCTCCATCTCCGTTCCATCGTGATGAAACTCCGTGTCTCACAACACGGAAGATCGTAGAAGGGTAGCCTCACTCTGCGAACTTCGACAGTATGGCGGCATCTGGTGCAGAGTCTGTGCTCCAAACGTCAGCCTTACCGCTCTCGTGAAAATCATACATGAGCCACCCGAAGAAGCAGGATGCACCTAGAACCAGAGCGAGCGACAACCAGCCTATGATGCGGAGAATCTTCTTCATGGCTACTCGGGTGACGCTGCGAAGTTGGCCTAGACTTTATGGCTGCGGCCCGGTTTGCGCGAGCAGGTTGGAAGCGCAGCACGTTGGCTTGAAAAAGGCGTGGTGTGCTGGCTGCATGTGTTTCGCGGGCTGCCTCTGGCGAGGCCTATCCGCACGTTCGGGGAGCGGTGTTGAGCCGCTGCCGGACGAACCAATGAATGAGCAACCAACACACCACATCTGATGAGCCAAGAAGTATTGTATTTGGGACTCGATGTCCATGCCGAAAACATGGCCGTCGCCATCGCCGAGGCTGGGCGCGAAGGAGAAGTCAGGAACTATGGAGTGATCTCCAGCGACCTGCCAGTGTCGATAAGCTACTGCACAAGCTGGGGCATCCTGGCAAAGAACTGCGTGTCTGCTATGAGGCAGGTCCCTGCGGCTTCGTGCTGGCACGCCATCTGAAGAAAAAAGGCATCGCCTGCGATGTCATCGCGCCGTCACTGACTCCCAAAGGATCGGGTGACAAGATCAAGACAGACCGGCGTGACGCCCGCATGCTGGCACGTCTCCACCGTGCAGGCGAACTCACCGCCGTGCATGTGCCGGATGAGCGCGACGAAGCGATCCGCGACCTCTGTCGCGCCCGCACCGATGCGGTGCAGGATCTGCGCAGCGGACGTTACCAGCTCAAAGCCTTCCTTTTGCGCAACGGCTACCGTTACACGGAGACCACCGCCTGGAGCACGGCCCACATGCGCTACCTGAGGGAACTCAGCCTGCCCCATGCGGCGATGAAGGTGGTGTTGGAGGAGTATCTGCAGGCCATCGACGCCGCAAGCGAGCGCATTGAGCGGATCGAGGTTCACATGAAGGCACTGCTCGCAGACTGGCACATGCAGCCCGTCGTGCTCGCCCTGATGGGGCTCAAAGGCTATCAGACCGTCGCCGCCATGATCACCGTCAGTGAGATTGGCGACATCCACCGCTTCCCGCATCCGCGCCAGCTCATGGCCTATCTCGGACTCGTGCCGAGCGAAAGCAGCAGCGGCGGCAGTCGTGCCCAGGGCAGCATCACCAAATGCGGCAACGGCCACCTGCGCTGGATCTTCAACGAATGCGCCCAGCACTACCGGCTGCCACCGAAGGTCAGCAGCCCGCTCACCACACGGCAGGAAGCCATCCCCAAAGCGCACCGGCGGCAGGTCATCGAGATCTCCTGGCGCTGTCAGAACCGGCTGCATGAAAAAGGCCGCAAGCTCGCCGCACGCGGCAAGACACGGCAGAAGGTGCAGACGGCACTCGCACGAGAGCTCAGCGCCTTCGTTTGGGAAGTCATGAGAGTCGTAATACCCAGGGCTGATGGCACACGGGCCGCAAGCACTGCACGGACACTGAAGCCCCTCGAAGCCGCCCAACCAGCAGCCAAGAAAAAGGGCCGAAATTACACCTTGAAGACAAAGTGAACTTTGCGAGCCGGAAACCCAACAGACTGTCAGATTAACCAAGAACCACTCACCTCAACATCCCAAGCTTTACACCTTAGAATCAGACGGATCGACACGGAGGCCAGCACACGCGGACGTTATGAGATCAGAGAGACCGAGAGGTCACTTGAGCACTCGAGCCGAGACTGTGAGAACCAGGCCGCGGTGAAACTAAGAAATGCGTTACCCCAACCTTCGTTAAAACTACGGAGGGCAAGCAGCACGCGAATATCAGCATAACCACCGAAGTGAATCCCTTCACCCTGGTCGGTCCGTCTGCTTCTAAGGTGAAAAGAACAAGCCTAAGAAAGGTCATCCAAATGACACAGGACTTACATTCCCTCTTGCCAAAACCGGAGCCATATCAACGTCGAAGGTGAGGCGACGGCGAGCGCAAGACTCCGCTAAAACGACAGGCTGCTGCGAGCCGTTGCCACCAGCGTTTTGTTCGCCTTCATTGTTTGGTTTGATCGTGGACTTGGGTCGCATGCAGGCCATAGGCCTTGCCAATCTTCGCAAGTAGGGTTCGACCTGCCACGGCGTCGGTCATGCCCAGTGCCCATCTCCAACCGCCGTCCTTCAGTTGGCCGCGAGTGGAGAATCCTCCATAGTCCTGCCCCTCGATTCTGAAAAGGTAAAAATCACCTGGGTCTGGATTGCGCGGAGCCCCTGCCTTCTCGATGTCAATCTCAAGCCAGTATCGAGTCTTGTCCTCGGTATCAAATCTGAAAACCGCGCGCGTCAGGTTGAGGCGCACGGCCTTGAATCGGAGAACAAACTCACCGTCCTTGAGTTCATATTTTGGTATGTTGCGCTCGTCTCCAGCGACGAATAGACCCTCAGTTTCCGACGCGCGAAGAAAAGGAACCGCTGATGCAAAAGCGAGTGCCAAGATGAGCGTCTTCATGTTAGGCGAACGACTCGGATCAGGCGACGGCGAGCGGGAGGCGTCGATGACACGACAGATGCCATACGAGCCGTTGCCTGCATCCTTCTTGTTCGCCTTCATTGCTATCAGTCATCTACCAGTCATGTTGTTTGGGTCTTGATCGGAGCGCATCGGCAACCGCGTCCGAAGCTGTAGTGTCATACGAGGAACTGTGCCCTGAGTGACTTCCGGGCGGCATCAATTCACCGATAATTGCTCGCTCGGCCACGCCTCCTACAATTCGATGAACAATCGGCTGTGCTTTCGCGACAATCTTGGCAGCTGTGATACTGCCACCTGTTACCGTCATCCCCGCTTTCACAAATCCTAGACGAGTGGAGTTCTTCTCTGCAAAGCTGGGAAAGTCGGGGTGCAATTTCATATTCTCGAGAAGCGCAACATTCTTGCTGTGCATTTGACTCGCGGTGTTAATTAGCGTCGAATCAAATGCCGCAACGGGCACTGCTGCGACCGAAGTCAAGGTGGACTTCAACACTCGTGTCTGAAGCTTACTTAACGAGGCATCCAGAGGTCTATTCATATGTGAGTTGTTCATAGTGGTAGGTTCTGCTTGTTAAACGCTAATGGGCAAACTGTTGTTTCTTGGCTTGTAAATGACGAAGGTTCTTTAGGCGAACTAGTTGATGAGAAACAATTGTGTCGAGTGCGTCAACAGCGTTATGGCCGACGGTTTTGTCGAGGACGAACGAGTTTGCAGTTCCATGGATTTCGCTTTTGGCGCAGACACTGATCATAAGCAACATTATTATCAATGATGACGTGAATTTGCGTCATAATCTTATGCAATGATTACCATGAAGCTCGAAGAAAAACTCCGCCAGATCTTGCGCCTCAAGCACTATTCCCTCAGGCCTGAGGAGAACTATGTGGGATGGTATCGCCGCTAGGCACTCTGGCATGAGAAGAGGCATCCCAGCGAGATGGGAGCTGTGGAGGTCGAGGCTTTTTTAACCCATCTCGCTGTCAACCGCGGTGTGGCTGCGGTGACGCAAAATCAGGCCATGAACGCGCTTATCTTCCTCTACCGGGAGGTGCTGGGCATGGAACTGGCTGACATAGACGCCAAGCGAGCTCAACAGACCCAGCGGCTGCCGGTCGTCCTGACCCCAGGGGAAACGGCCGAACTGCTCACGGGGGTGGAAAGAGAGGCCGGGCTCGTGTGTAAGCTGCTTTATGGCTGCGGCCTGCGTGTCTCGGAGGCTCTGGCCCTACGGGTGAAGGATGTGGATCTCCAAGGGGGGCTGATCACGGTGCGATCAGGCAAGGGCAATAAAGACCGAGCCATTCCCCTGCCCAAACCCCTCCGACAACTGCTGATGGGGCTGACCCGTTACTTGGAGCTTGCGTTAACAGAGTTTGACCCATTCGATGGGGAGATGAGGGTAACTAACCAACCACGTGTTTCAGGCTACCGGCAGAAGTTAACAGCCTGGGTAGAGATGATGCGGGAGAAACAAGGTGTGAGGGCATCCTGCCCTCATGATGAGGCCAAGCTGGCCTCACTCCTTGGCGCAAGCGTTTCTCAATCAGCGGCTGTCACATTTTGTGTCAAATCGTGCCGCTTTTTATGCAGGCGGATGATTTTGAAATACAAGGTGTTAGGCGACTCCGAACAGCCCTTAAAAAGGTCCACAAAACGGGACAATAGACCCGAGCTAGGCGGTTTCAAAGAAAGGCTTGTTCGTGGGGGAGGTCGAACGGCGAGATAGAGGTGGGCATAGGCAATACAGCAAGCCCCGAGAATGAGTCTCATAATAATCGACTAAAAAGGTCAACTTTCGCTGAACACAGCACAAAGAATGGCAGACAAAGGCGGGAATAGTTTTCGTTTTTTCCTCTCGTATCTCCATGATGACCCGACTCAACCCAAGCCCCTTGCTTGCCCTTGTGCTGTCTTTTCTGACAGCCTCTACTCTGATGGCCCAGCTTGATTTCACGCCCAAGACGGCTGCCAGCGCCAAGGTGCAAGCGAGCTTGGTTTCAGAAGTCACCACAGCAGCCCCAGGACAAGCATTTCTTGTAGCCGTGAAATTGGTGCATGAACCGCACTGGCATACCTATGGCAAAGAACTCCCTGAAGATGTCATTGGCAAACCCACCACCCTCAAATGGACCCTCCCGGAAGGCTGGACGGTGGAAGACCTGCCCTGGCCTGCGACCCATGAAGTCGCCTCCACCGACGGTGCCACCAGTCAGGGTTATGATGGCACGGTGTATCTTCCGGCAAAGATCACGCCTAACGGCAAGGTGGGTGATACGGGTGAGATCCGTGTGAAAGTGGATGCACTGGTCTGCAACCCGCAGAATTGCATGCCTGCAAAGTCTGAGACGGCTTTGACCCTGAAGCTGGGTGAGCAAGCTGTGGCGGATCCCAGCCAAGCCGAGGTCTTTGGAAAGAGTTCGGCCCCTGTCCCACCTGCAAATGAGGCGGCGGTGACTCCTGCCCCCGAAGCGAAGCCTGAGACGGCCTCTGCCCCTGCGGCATCGACGGAAACCACGGGCCTGTCTGCCGATAAGAAGGCACCGATGAGCTTTGGCGGTTATCTACTCTTTGCTTTTATCGGTGGGCTCATTCTCAACATCATGCCCTGTGTCTTTCCGGTGTTGGGGATCAAGATCATGAGCGTGGTTCAGCAAGCCGGTGAGGACAAAAAAAAGGTCCTCTTTCATGGCCTCGCTTACACTTTAGGAGTGCTGGTGTGCTTCTGGGCTTTGGGGGGATTGGTCATTTCCTTGGGCAAGGCCTGGGGTTTTCAGCTTCAGTCACCCAGCTTCGTTTTCGGCCTGTGCGCTTTCTTCCTCGTCTTTGGCCTCAATATGGCCGGGGTGTTTGAGATCGGCGCTTCTGCAGTCGGCGTGGGAGCCAATCTGCAATCCAAGAATGGCGTCAGCGGCTCGTTCTTCTCAGGGCTGCTGGCGACCGTGGTGGCTACCCCCTGCTCTGCGCCTTTCCTGGGTTCCGCACTCGGTTATACCGTGACCCTGCCTGCACTTCAGGCCATGCTGATGTTTTCCATGATTGGCATCGGCCTCGCCAGTCCATTCCTCTTCCTGTCTCTGGCGCCTAAGCTCGTCAGTGCCCTGCCCCGTCCAGGAGCCTGGATGGAGAGCTTTAAGCAGGGTCTCTCCTTCTTGCTGTTTGGCACCGTGGCCTTCCTCACCTGGGTGCTCACCGGCATGGTCGAGGGCCAGCCCATGCTCTTCACGCTGTTTGGCCTCGTGCTCATCGCCTTTGGCTGCTGGATCTATGGCCGCTGGTCGCTCCCTCACAAACCCGCCCGCACCCGTATGGTGGCTGTGCTTTTGACTCTGGCCAGCGTGATCGCAGGTCTCGCACTCGGTTGGCCCCAAGTGGAAGCGGCCCAGGCAACCGCGGGAATGACTTCGTCAGCAACTGCCCACAAGGAAGGCGGCCTAAGCTGGGAAGAATGGTCCCCCGAGAAAGAAGCCGAGCTTCGTGCTGCCAATCAGGCCGTGTATATCGATTACACCGCCAAGTGGTGCTTCACCTGCCAAGTGAACAAGCGCGTTTACAAAGACGCAGCTCTTCAGAAACTCATCGCCGATAAAAAGGTCGTACTGCTCAAAGCGGACTGGACTAACGATGATCCTCGCATCACCAAAGCCTTGTCGGCGCTTGGCAAGGCGGCTGTGCCTGTCAATGTGCTCTACATTCCTGGTAAGAAGGAGCCCTTGGTGCTGCCAGAACTGCTAAGCGTGGAAAACGTTTCCGAGGCGATTAACCAACTGTAAGGCGGACGACCGGCCTTAACATCCTCAGGCTTCGGCTCATTTAAGATTGCGCCGGAGCCTGAAATCGAGTTCTGATTATCTCCATGGCCTCCATCACTCCTCAAGAAGTCACTGAACATGAAGCATGGCTCCAGTCTGGCGGAGCTACTGGCAAACAAATCGATGAAACCGGGCTCGACCTCAGCGGTGCTGATCTATCGGGGCTCAATCTATCGCGTGCGCAGTTCGTCGGCACCGTTTTTAACGGCGCTCTTCTGAAAGGCACGAACCTCAGTGGAGCTGACTTCAGCGGAGCCACCTTTGAAGGTGCCGATCTTTCGGGTGCCAATCTCAGCCATGCTGATCTGGGTGGAGTGACTCTCAGTGGTGCCAATCTTTCGGGTGCCAACCTTCAGGAAGCAGATCTCTCAGGCGCGCGCCTCGTGGGCTGCAATCTCACCCAGACCGATTTCACCAACGCCGATCTCATCGCCGCTGATCTATCGGGGGCTCAACAAACAGGCATGATCCTCACCGGAGCGAAGCTGAACGACACCCAAGGTCTCGTTTAAGCGAGCCCCCCTGATTCCTCATTTCCATTCTGGCTGTCGGCGCTCCAGACAGACGCTAAGCCAATGCACGAGAGCATCCACAGCCTCGTGCTTCTTACGTAAGGTGGAGAGCGCCTGCCAGTCAATCCGCAAACGTGGAGCCGGCACGGTAATCCTCTGGATACGCAGCTTTCCTTGAACCATTTCAAACTCGGCCGCGCTCATCGCCCGTAGCTCCTTGGCTGCGGGTAATTCATCCAACTGCGTGCTGTTGATCCCAAGTGAGCTGATGCCAACTCCAAATTGATTGCCTAGACTACGCAATGCATCCACCAGAGCTTCATCATTCAAAGGCTCGGCAATGACCAGTTCACTTTGCAGAGTCCAACGTGTGGAGCTGAGAGCTTGGAAAAACTCGGCCATGTAGTTGTCGAGGGTCAGGCCGATCTTCAACTGCACGCCACTGAGGCTCACTTCAGGCCCGCCCAGATGGCGGCGTAGGTCGAGCATGCCGGAGTCAAAGCGGGTGACCTCATCCGCACCGGTTTCTAGATCCCACTCTGCGCTGATGATGTCTGGGATGTCCCAAAAACCACGCTCATCCAAGATCAAGTCGGCCCGGCCATTCAAGCGGAAGGGATAGTGGGAGCGCAGCAGACAAAGACGCTCGTAAATGGTCAAGACCCGCAGGAAACGTGCTTGCTGAACATCGCCCTCAGCCTCGCCTCCAAAAAGTAAGCGGCCGGTGCCGGTCGCTGACACAGGCTTGGCCACACGCTGATAGTAGCCCTGCCCCTGGTCCACCTTCGCAATGGGTGAGGTGGAGTCATAACTTAAAATCGAGAAGTGATACCGCAGCGTCGCATCGCTGTAGTCATCTCCTAACCGCAGGCGAACCAGTCGAATCAGCTCAGTCCCTTTGATCGCCTCCTCGGGATCATGAGGCAGGATGTCTGGAAGGATGTTTCGAAGTTGTTCGCGCAGATTCATTCCAGCGGGGGATATCTAACTGTAGAAAGAGCCGGAGAATGCAGGATGCATCCAGGTTTGGTCAAGATGGAAAGCGATAGAGTAGCAGGTTCTTCACCAAAAATCAGTCACTTGGTCTCAGCCCTTGATCTGATAACGCGTGCGACGGCTATTGAGCCAACGCACACCAAACATATCGCAAGTGGCTCTCCAAGCTCGGTTTCCAAAACCATATTTGCTGACGCCATGGACCCGAGGACGATGATTCACAGGCATCTCGGTCACTCGATAGCCCATGTTACCGATCAACGCAGGAATGAAGCGATGCATGCCATTGAAAAGCAGCAGAGCCTCACGGCATTCACGGCGCATGACCTTCAGCGTGCAGCCCGTATCCCGTACATTGTCCCCGACGAAACGTGATCTCACTCCATTGGCGATGCGGCTCTGCAGACGCTTGAACGGGGTATCTTTGCGTTTGGCGCGGTATCCACAGACCAAGTCATAACCCTCATTCAAACGTGCGATCATCGCCGGGATGTCCGCAGGATCATTCTGAAGATCGCCATCCAGAGTGACGATGACAGCACCGGAAGCATTGTGGATGCCCGCATGCATAGCGGCACTTTGACCCGCATTTTTAGCGAACTCCAGCAGACGGACACGTTCGTGACGTATCACACGTTTGACGGTGGCATCTGTGCTGCCGTCATCCACCAGCACCATTTCGTAGTCTGTCCCTGCGAGCGCCGCAGCGATTTGGTTTTGCAATTCGATGACATTGTCTTCCTCATTGTAGAGAGGAACGACAACGGAAATGGCGGGTGTTGAAGGCATGGTGGGCAGCCTGCACCCATCTCTTGCCCGCCTCACGTGGCAAGCGGAGATTTCATCACTGCGGCAGCGGCACTCGAATAATATTCGGTGCCCGACGGCGAACGCCGATGAAAACCGGTGACAACTGCTGTTCAAGCCAACGGTGTTTGAAATTTAACAAGGTATTCGTCGCCGCAAAATGCCAGGGGCCATCCTCTGTGCGGATGCTGTATTGCAAAGCTCTGCCGCCATCCAGCAACGTCGCATGCTGGACTTCCAGTTTCCGGGCAATCTCCGTCACCTCGGCCACATTCATCACCCCGCCGTCTCCCGAAACGATGAAAACAATGGTGCCATCGCGCTTCATACCTGCCAGCGAGCGATAAGTGATCTTGGACCCATCGAAAAACTGATCTGGCTTCAGAGAAATGTAGGAAAAGACGGTGTGATTCTTCATCACCGAAGGGTATCCCTGCGTTCCTTCCTCAATCGGCCCCGGCACCTCATCCAAGAGAGATTTAGGCCCGCAATAAGGGCGACCGCTTTTGACAAAAAAACAGCCGCTCCACTCAGGGAAAGCCGGATTCACCTGAACACCTTCATGATAGACCCAGCCCAAAGGTTTACCCTTGGGATCACGAAAATTGGCCGTGATAGAAAACCACAGATTGTCTGCGTCCATTCGTTTGGCGGCGGTGGTCACGGCAAATTTCGGCACTTTTTCATAGCTCGTCATGAACTCGAAATGCTCCGGCGAAAAGGTGATCACATGCACCTCCGCCCCGAGAATCTTCTGCGCGATCTCGGCCGTCGTCCCTGCCTCCCGACGCACCTTGAGTGTGCTCCAGCGCATTCCCATCTCTGTATGCCGCAGCACCATCGCCTGACTGATCTCAGCGGCACTGGCTTGGCCGACGGCTTTCCAGCCATCCTTGCCCACACGCACTGCCAGCGGCTCCTTGCCATTTCTCACCGTGAGAGCCACGAGATTGCTATCCACATTGAAAAACCACACGCCCGCCCCCCATAGCACCACGCCCACTGCCAACATCAGGAGCAACAGCGTCTTCAGGCAACCTCGTTTTGTCTCAGCCTTTTTTTTCACGGGGGAGTCCTCTGATCATGCCTTGGATTTGGCGTGAGTCAAAGTGGCTTGCGGAAAATGACCTCTCGTCACCCGCACGGATGTTTTGCAAGCCGCTGCGGTTGCCGCTATGACTGACCATCTGCCATGCGTTATCACCTGCACGAACACCCCGCCTTTCCGGGACTGCTTTCGAAGGATGATTTATTCCTTCTTGTCGAGCAGGGTTCCTTGGCTCGTGGGGATTTATGCACCGATACGATGACTGGGCGGGACCATACGGTGGGCGATATCATCACTGGCATGCGCCCACCACGGAATTCGGCTCACTCGCGCTTGGTGAGACCTGCTTATCAGGAGATCCGTGCGGATGCGACCTTCCACGATGAATCTTATGATCGGGATGAAGAAGACGCATCTCCTCCGCCTTCATCGACACCCGAAGCTGACTCCGAGAACGTCGATGAAGAATCCCTGACCGGTTCTTACACGGATTCCGGTGAACTCATTCTGCATGAGACTCATCCGTCATGGATCAGTTACGCCAAGGCCGTGTTTCTCGCTTTTCTGCTTTTCATCGTCACCGCCATGCTGGTGAAAGTGGATGCTTTCTACGCACCCTTCAGTGCAGCCGCCGCCGTGGGCGTGCTCCTGATTACCTGGCTGTGCCGCATGTCGCGGGTGTATTACATCACGGAAGAGAGGGTGGAGCTAGTGTGGGGCATCCTAGGGCGTAGTTCCAAAGAAGTCCGCATCTGTGATATCCGCAGCATCGATGTCTATGAACGTGGGCTCAAAGGTCTCCTCGGCCTCGGCACGGTGGACTTTTCGTCAGCCGCCAATGCCGGCATCGAGGTTCAGTTCCGAGACATCCGGGACGCTCATCGTGTCAAAGAATTGGTTCGGCAGCTTCAGCGACTAGCTAAAGAGTAGCCAGTCCTCCATCACTTTGCCTGTCGGATGCAATAAACCGCACGATCACTGCGCAAAATGAGGTTTCCAGCCGCAACCGCAGGCGTGCCGTGAAACTGCGAGTCATCGTCGGCAATGACATTGTGGGCTAGCTTCTCAAAGGTCGGTTTAGCGGCGATCACATACGTGCCTCCACGACGCGATACTGCGTAGAGTCGATCCCCCACCAACACAGGAGAGGCATAGAACGGCTTGCCACGTCCGCGACCACCACCGCTGTCGATGACACGCTCCCGAAAGACATCCTCGCCTGTTTTCGCATCGATGCAGAGAGCAAAGCCTTGATCATTCACCACATACAAGTGCCCTTGGTATAGAACCGGAGTGGGCACATAGGTGCTAGTTTTGCTCTTCCAGACCGTGTGCGTCTCCGTCACATCTCCTTGACCGCCGAGCTTGATGGCGACGCTGCCCTGAGTGGGGAAGCCGCCGAAAAGATAGACCTTTTCTTGATCGTAAACCGGGACAGGCGTCACATTCCCAGGCAACTCATAGCGCGCCAACCATCGCAATTTACCCGTTTCAGGATTCATTCCCCAGACTTCATTGGCCAAAGGAAAGACCAAATCCGCACGCCCCTCATGCTCAATCAGCGCAGGTGTGCTATAGGCCAGATCAATCACGTCACCACCGGCCTCCCAGAGCTTTTGGCCGGTTTTCTTCTCCAGGGCAAAGAGCGCTTTGCTTTCATCGGTGGCATTTACAATCAGGCGATCCCCAACCAAAATCGGACTACCTCCCGAGCCCCAGCGACGGCTTCCCGAACCGGTTCCTAGCGGCGTGTGCCAGAGCTGTTTGCCCGTTTGGAGATCAAAGGCATAAGCCCCGCTCTTGCCAAAGAAGGCATACACACTCTCCCCATCGCTCACAGGCGTGTGCGTGGCATAACCGTGCTCGGCCAAAAAACCTTCATAAAGGTCTTCACGCGCAGCGGACGCCACGATCGCCTCCCAGACACGACTGCCGTCCGCCAAATTCAAACATACGAGATGACGCTGAAGCTTGGAGGGATCGTCAGCACCCTCCTTATCGCCATAGCCTGACCAACTGGTAAAAAGCACCTTGTCTCCCACCACAATCGGACTGGATGAGCCTGGGCCAGGAGACGTGTATTTCCAAGCCATGTTCTGCGACGCCGACCATGTCAGCGGGATCTCCGCACCGGAGACTGCAGCCGCTCCCGTCGGGCCTAAAAAACGTGGCCAATCCGCAGCTGAAACGGCCGACAAGAAAAACAAGGGAAGCAGGGAAGCGATCTTCATGACGCTGCACAGAAACCCGCGCATTCCGCCAAAGTTGCGTCATTCACATCACCTTGGTTTTCTCTTCAAGCATAAGCTCTTGCCACCCGGACGGGGACGGCTACCATCCTATGAGCTTTTCCCCTGGCAGGGAGAGGTCTTCCCCCTTCGTTTTCTGATTTTTGTGAACTTCGCGCTCGTCTCCAGCAGTTGCTTGTGGCTAGGCGGGCTGGCTTTGCTGGCCCCGCTGGTGCCTGCACATGCGGCTGAGATGGCTCCCAAACAAACGCTGGATCTCACACGTTTGAACTTTCAGCGAAGCATTCTGGAGACCAGCCTTTCTCCCCTGAAGAAACATCTCTCGGAACTGATCCTCCTGGAAAAAGCACGAGCCGAGGCTCATGACTTTGCCGGAGCCATCGAAGCACGAGATCTGCGGAAGCGCCTGGAGGATGAACTGGAGCGTCTCGACAAAGAACTGCTGCTCCTGCAAACCCGCGAGCGATCGATTGAGGCCAGTCTGCTGCCTGATCGCATCCAGCTTCCCTTGGATTCAGCCGTTTTGAATGGCGTCCGCCGAGATGGTGGCAGCCTCACGGGCTGGGCAAAGCCGGGAGCCTCTGCGGAATGGCAATTGAGCAAACTCCCCCCTGGAGGATACGAGGTGGTTTTGCGCTATCGCTGCAGCCCGATCGAGGGCGGCTCACTGATGGTTCAAGAAGCACGCTTCAGCCTGATGGCGGATGTGGAGACCACTCTGAAAGGCCCCCAAGAAAGAACCCTGGGCACCCTGAAAGTGACGGATGGCTCAGGCCCGTTTAAAATCACCGCTCGGACGGTTCTCAAAGATAACCTCATGCAATTGCTGGCCGTGTATCTGGTGCCAGCCAGCAAATGATGAAACCCGTCCTTCATCCACGCTTTTGGTTAGCGATTGTCGGCTCGTTTGGGCTTTCTCTCAGTATCCCCGCCCAGACAGCCCCTTCCAACACGGCACCGGATCCAGCGCCTCTCGCTGTCGCCCGTGCGGGTTTCCTGCGCCAAGTTTTGATCGATTCCCAAACGCTCACCGATCAGTATGAACGGGCATTGGCCAAGGTGGAGCAAGAGCTGGTGGATGTCTCTGATTACGAGGAAGCACGGCTCGTGCAGCAGCGGCGCATGGAATTAAAGGCGCTGTATCCCACCAATGATTCTGCCAGTGCGGCATCCCTGACCTTTCCAATGTTGCCCTCACAGGCACGTTTCATCGGCTCGACCGAAAGCCGTGGAGATCTCATCACCGGATGGCGGACTGGAGGTAGCGGGGTGGAATGGGCCAATCTGCGTCTGCCCACTGGCAAATATTATTTAGAGTTGGAAGCCAATCTGGTCGAGTTGCCTTCATTGCCAGGAACCCTCGTGCCCGGACGCTCCGCGCCGGTGGAAAGTGCCATCTTTGATTTCTTCGAGGTCTCCCTGCTCCAAGGAGCGTCAGAAAACCGGCGCTCCTTTGAAGTGCGCCTCAGCCACGACGACATCACCTTCGAACCGCTGAAAATCGGCCCGATCAACTTCACTCGCAGTCCTGTAACCCTGCGCTTAATCACCGAAACCGGGTATCCCGGCAATCTTTTGCGCCTGCGCAACCTTCGCCTCACTCCAGCCACAGAGGAAGCCCCCACCATCACCAGTCCGGCTCCAGCGGGTCCGACCTTGGATGATCTGAAGAAATCGCTGAACGACGCTCTCAGCAGCGCCCAAAAGCCAATCATCGATGCCTATCTCGAAAACCTTCGTCAACTGGCTGCGGCCACTCCCGATCTCCGAGAGGCGATTGACGCTGAAATGAAGCGCCTGCTGAAGCTGCTGGAAAACAATCGCGGTCAAACAGCCAGCCCGCTGCGCATTCTTGGGAATCACGGCGGCATGAATGGATTCGATGACTTGGATGGAGCCCGTTTTGTGGCCGATGCCGACAATCAGGGCGACCGGTTTACCATTGAGCATGAAGGCAAGCGTCTCACCATCCGCCTGATCTGGGTGATGTGCGCTCCGCTGGACAATCGAGATCAAACAACGGCACGCGCCTTTGCCAAACACTTCGATCTTGGCGATGCCGACGTCACGGCCCTCGGCCGTGCAGCCCGCGAGTTCACCGCCGGATATCTGGAGGGTAAAGCACTCCGCGTCTTGGTCCGGCCTGGCAAAAACAAGGACGGCAGTTATAACGCCATTGTCTTTCTTCCTGAGGTGGGCCTGTATCAAAACGTCCTCGTGGACCAAGGTTTGGCTGCCGTCACCCAGCCCCGAGAAAAGCGCGGCATGATGGAGAACGGCTTGTTCGAGTCCCTCCAACAACGAGAAGAGGCGGCCAAACGACAGAAACCAGCTCCTGGCGCCTGGGGCTTTTCCGATCCAGCACGATGAGTCGCGCACCGTTCATTCTCATTCTCTTTTCGCTGCTGCTGGCGCTCCATTCCAGCATGGCGCAGGTTACCTTGCCCGTGACTTCCGCCCCGGTGGCAGCCAGCAGTGAAAACTCGCGCCTGCGACAGATGGAAACCATCTACCAGATGCAGCTCCGCACGAAGCATCTACCGCTGCTGAGCAAATACATCGTGGACCTGCAAAAGCTGGCTGCCCAAGCTCCCGATCCAAAACCCTACCAGCAGGAGATCGAGCGCATGCAAGCCATCCTCAACAGTGGCGGTGTTATTGATCTCACCGCCGCTTTTCAATCTCTGAAAGCCCCTGCAGATGCGCCTGTGCAGCAACCTCCCCCGATGCCAACCCGCAGCAGCGGTGCCTTCATCGCCCTGACCCCTGCCCTTGCCCGCAGCATCTCGCCCATTCCAGACAGCAGCGCCAGCCCGGAAGCAGCGGCTGTGGGTGAGATCGATTGGCGCATCGAAGCCATCCCCGCTGGCACCTACGACATCGTACTGAACTACGCCTGCCCAACCCTCACCCAGCCCATGGTCATCCAGGTCTCTCTTGCAGGTGAACGCCTTTCAGCGACATTGAACAGCACAAAGATGACCCCCAGCGCCACGACCTATGGCCTGCTGCGTCTAGGGCAGATCACGCTTGCCAGCGATGTCAAAGGCGAGAGCCTCAAACTCAGTGCAGGCGGCCCTGCCAGCTCCGAGCTTCTCCTCCGCCAGTTGGTCGTCACCAAAGCGAAAGCGGCCACCACAGCTCAGTGATCAGATGAGGGGAAGCGCCAGCATCGCGTTTCCATCACAGATCCACGAGACGCTGGAGACGCATGAAAAGCAGACTGCAACGAACGGCGGATTCGTCCACTGCCGCCAGCTTGGCCACGGCTCGGCGGTAGAGCTGAAGTTGCGGCCTATAACCCGCGAGTTTCTCCTCCAGTGCAGCTTCGTGAGCCACTTCATCGGTTTTAAAATCCACAATCCAAGCACTGACATAGCGCCCTTCAGAATCTCGTTCGAGGATCACTCGATCAAAGGTGCCGGAGATCCATTCCTCATGCAGAACCAGATCAAAGGAACGCTCCCGCCAAAGCTGGGCCTGCGGGCTCGGGCGAATAAAGGGACTCTGGCAGGAGGTGCTCTCCAGAACGCCTCGGACCAGATGCAGCGCCTGGCCCACAGGGCCTTGTGCAGGCTCCATCTGGACTTCATCCAGCATCAAGAGCCCCTTGCTGAGCCAGCGTTTTTCCAAATCAGGCAACGAGGTGGTCCACTCCACCTCAGCCATCAGCTCATGCACGAGTGTGCCCAGACGTCGTCCAGGCTCACGGCCTTGTCCAAAAAGCACTGTCCCTTTGATCTTAAAGCTTTCTTCGCCTGAGGGAGTGCGTCGCCGTGGCATCGGCTGAGTCTGCTTCAAGACTTCACCTAACGGAGAGTGTAACACGAGAGGTTCTGGAACCGGTGTGGGCACAAAGGCATGTTGAACAAACCAGCGCTCATCTCCCGTTTCCCACTCAACGACCGCTGCGCTTCCTTCCTGGAGCAGACGCTCTCCCTGACGGCCCAAGGTTTCCCTCAATAGCTTGGATTCCTTCAGAGCGGCATTGGATTTCGTCGGTGTTTCGGTGATGAAATAGAGACCTCGCTTCGCACGGGTCATCGCGACATAAAGACGACAGAGCGATTCAAAAGCCGTGCGTCGTTTGGTCTCGATCAGCTCGGCCGAAAGGACCGAATCCAACTGAGCATAGATCTTCGGGGGTGACTCCAGCACCCAGCGCACGCCGGAGGCACCACGACTCACTAGCAAATCCTCCTGCCGGGCCAGATCCATGGCCGAGCCATCCAGCCTTGGTAAAATGACCACATCGAACTCCAGCCCCTTCGAGGCATGGATGGTCATCACTTGCACCGCTTGAGTCACCCCACGGGTGCGCAGCGGATACTCCCGGGCAAAGCGGATGAAGTCATCCAAATCACGATTCCCCTGAGCATCAAACTCCGCAGCGATATCCGCCATCTGAGCCAGACGACGCGCATGAAAAGCATCCATCTGTGGATGCGCCTGTTTGACGCGTGGTGTCCAGGCTTTGAGAAACGCTGCGAAGCCTTGTTCAACCACGAGGTTCTGCACTTTGCTGACCGCATAACGCCAGCCGCGATCACTCAGTTTCTCCTCCTCCCGCTCCGTGGCCGCTCCGCTTTGCCAGAGAGGCGTCATGCGCAGATGCTCCAGCGCGCGGTGGTCCCCCGGATGAGCTGCTAGGCTCAGGATGGAGAGCAATGACAAAGTCACCGCATTATCCATGCAAGGATGCAGGTCGGATTCGCAGACAATCTCCATTCCCGTGAGTGAGCGCAACGTCTCGGTGATTTCCCGGGCATCCTTATTCGACCTCACCAGCACCGCACACGAGAGCCCCCGCTGAAGCGGCTGGATGTGCTGGAGAAGCTGGGCGGTCAGGGCGGTCGTCGGTTCTTCCAGATCCGCCTCAGGACTTGGCGAGATCAGCGCAGCATGCCCCGTGAGCTTCGTCTGCGCCGCCGTATGGGTTTCAAAGGCAAATCCCTTCAGCGCTCCCTCAGGCAGCAGCGTCTCCAGCGTCGCCCGATCTGAAAACACGGCATTCACCGCATCCAGCACCGGCTGGGCACTGCGGAAGCTCTGACTCAGCCGAGCCGTATGCAGCCCGCCCCGAGCCGCCGGAGGATAATTGCGCAAGATATCCTCAAACAGATCCGGCTCTGCCTGCCGCCACAGATAAATGGACTGCTTGGGATCCCCCACCGCAAAGAAACTGCGCTCCCCACCTCCGTCTTGAAGGACCTCATCCACCAGCCCGCCAATGACCTGCCACTGCACTCGACTGGTGTCTTGAAATTCATCCAACAGCCAATGCTGATGCTGACCGTCTAGACGAAACCACAACTCCCCCGCCCCTTTCACCCACGAGCCTTCTTGCGTCGAAGCGGTCGAGAGTAATCTCTGCACATCCGCGAACGACAACCGCCCTCGATTCCGCACCTGTCGGGCATACTCTTGACTCAGCAGCTCGATCACCGAAGAAAGCCCTCGAGTGCGCGCGGCACGCACAACGAACTCACGGCCCATCAGCGTGCGCACCAGCCGCACCAGAGCCCGAGCCGCAGCGCCCTTCACCGGTGTCTTTTTGCGCATCCACATCAGCTCTGCATCTCCTGCCAGCAGCTCGCGCCAGTTTGCCTGAGCTTTCTCCAGGAGTTCCTTCGTTCGCTTCGGTAGGCTCATGCCCGGCACCGTTTCCAGCACCGCCTGCAGTGTCTCCTCCAACAAATCCGCCCCCGCATCACTCAGAGGCACAAAGCTGGCTCTCAGTTCCTCGATCGCGCCCATCAGATCCGCCGCCTCCAGGGCCTGCGGCCAGATCCGCCGCACCTCCCCCCAGCCACGGGTCTCCGACGTCAGCCCCGCTGCCGACTCCTCCCACAACGTCAATCCCCCCGCCAGCCAATCCTGAAGCGTGCGATCCACCGTCTTTTCCTCGGCACCGAAGGTCGCCTGTTTATAGGCCTCCATCAGCGCCTTCTGCCCGCGTTCTTCAGGGTCTTGATAGAGCCGCTGCAGCAGACTATCCAGAGCCTCCCGCCTCGCCTGCGCCGTCTCATCTTCATCCATCACACGGGCTCCGGCAGGCAAACCCAACTCCATCGGAAAACAGGCCGTCACTTTGGCAAAAAAACTGTCCAGAGTGCCCAATGAGAGTCGATGCATCCGCCGCGTTAGACGCCGCAACAGACGACCATACTCCAAATCTGCCCGCACGGGCGGCTGCATGTCTTGGAAAAACAGAGCGGCCTTCTCTGGAGTCTCCGCCATCTCAGCCAAGCGCTGCAGGATGCGACTGAAAAACTCCCCCGCTGCCTTGCGGGTGAAGGTCATCGCCGCGATCCCCTCCGCCTCCTGCCCCAGGGCCAGTAGATGCAGATACCGCCGCACCAGTTGATACGTCTTCCCCGAGCCCGCTGAGGCACTGATGAGAAGATGTTTCAGAGCTTGAGAGTCCGCTGCGGCCGCCATGGTGAGGAGACCCTATCATGCCCAGTCTTGGCCCGCTGTGCATCTGTAAAATACAAGCTTCCCAAACGATCGAACCGTAAAACCGCTTCAAACGGACATTGCATCTCGTTAGGTCATCTCAGGAATCTCACTCATGAGGCATCGATATAAAAAATTAGCCAAATCCAAGTCAGTGATTTAAAACAACTCTTAATCCAAGGAACATATCATCATCCCTTCGCCCCATCATGAACACCCGAGCCCGCCTCCTCATTTGCGCCCTGACCGCCAGTTTTACCACCGCCGTCTTTGGGCAGACGCCGACCACGAAGAAAGTCAATCTCCTCGCGAACCCGTCCTTTGAAGATGGCCAGGGTTGGTGGGACTTCAGCAGCTATCATTCCCGGGGCGTCATCTCCGTGGATGAAACCGAAACGCGCGATGGCAAGAAAAGCATCCGCATTGAAAACCCCTCTGGCGAAGACAGCTTTCTCAAACAAACTGTCACCGTCAAACCCAAGACCCGTTACCGCCTCACGGGCTACATCAAAACTCAAGACGTCGTCGTTAAAGGTCGCGGTGCCACCCTGTCCTTGGACGGAGGCTTTGAACATACGGAATCCATCACAGGAAAAAAAAGTTGGACCAAGGTCACCCTGGAGTTCGAGTCGGGTGCCGCCACCAGCATCAAGATCGGGCCTCGGCTCGGCCATCATGGCAGCATGGCCAAGGGCGTGGCTTGGTTTGATGACCTCACCCTGATCGAGCTTGGACCTTCGCGTAAGCGCTGATGCAGAGATGTTGCAGAGCTTGAGATGTCCTGCGGCCAGGAGGGGCCGTAGAGCCTATCATGCCCAGCCGCCTCGTCAGTGTCGCAGCCAAAATCCACCGAGTTGAGTGTCCACTTCGGGCGTGCCCGTGATGCCTGTAATGCTCCCCTCGGAGTTGGACAAGAGCCAATGTGGTTTAGGCGGCTTGTTGATGGATTTGGGTGCATAGGGTGAGATAGGTATGGCGTGGCGTGTTGTACTTGAGGGCGGAGTGTGTGCGCTGGGTGTTGTCGTGTTCGATGTATCTGGCGATGACCGCCTTTGCGGTGGCGAGGTTGTCAAAGCGGTGCTGCCAGCTGCATTCCTCTTTGAAGGTGCGGATGAAGCGCTCGCAGAGCCCGTTTTGTTCGGGCGTGTAAGGCGCGATGTATTCCTGTGTGAGGCCGTAATCCCGGACCAGCGCGCGGTAGGCGCGCGAGCTGAAGACCAGGCCGTTGTCATGGCGCAGGGTGAGTCCTGCAGGAGCGCCACGGGTGGTGCCAAAGCGCTGTAGCAGGGCCTCCTCCAGTGCGCGCTCCGCCGTTTTCGCACGTGCGGTGTGGGCCAGCTCCCAGCCGAGCACTTCACGTGAGCAGCAGTCGATGACCGGCACAAAGGCGCACCAGCCGTCTTGGCCGCAGTCCACCGAGGCGATGTCGGTGGCCCAGCGCTGATTGGGGGCTGGGGCGATGGACTTGCGGTGCTCGACGCGTGGCGTGCGTCCGATGCGCCGCTGGCGGCAGGTCCAGCGGTGCAGGCGCATGATGCGGTGGATCTTCTTGCGGTTGACCACCATGCCCAGTCCCTTGGTGAGGCGTGCGTGTGTCATGCGCACGCCATAAGTGGGATGAGCTTGGATCACCGCACGGACGGCCTCGACGCACACGGGATCGCAATGAGGTTCGAGGTGGCGTCCACGCGGCTGGTAGTAGGTGGTGGAGCGTGCCACGCCGAACAGGCGGCACAACACGCTGACAGACACCGGTGGGCATCCCGATTGGAGGAGTTGGTTGTGCATGGCTACCACGAGATGCCGTCCGGCAAGTCCTTGCCGAGATAGCGATGCGCTTTTTTTAAAACGTCCACATGCAGGGTGAGTTCGCCGACCTTGGCCAGCAGGGTCTTCTCCCGTGCTTCGAACTGCTGGGCCAGATCGCGCGGATGGCTGCGCAGGGCTTCGGTGCCCTGGGTGATGAAGTCGTCTTTCCACTGCTCAATCTCAGCCAGCGTGAGCACGTGCTGGCGTGCGGCCTCAGCAGCGGTGGTCCGGTGTAAGGGTGGGTGAGAACGGCAAAGCAATGGCGGCGGCGACCGTGAAGTTGCTCTGCTGCGGCTGCGCTTCGGTCTTGTCTCGCCAGGCTCGACAAGACCTTCGCTGCGCCTACGCGGCGCAAGTTCACGGGGTGGATGTGTCGCTGATCTTGGACTAGTTCAGTGAGCTTATCACCTGTCCAATCCAAAAGGGGGACGGAGCAAGGCCATGGTGCAGCATTCTCCAAGGGCAACCAGCCCGGACGACGTAACCAACGGCATTGAACACATCGAGCAAGGAGTGCTCCCGTTGCGGAGCCTCTTCCGTCATCAGTTCAAGGTAAGGGCGGCAGAACTGCCACTCTTCATCGCTGACATCGGTGGGATACGGAGGCTTGGGTTTCACTGTCTTGGCTACCATCCCAAGCTTATGCCCACTCTTTCACCCTTTGTACAGCGCCTTTTCAAAGTTCATAACACGCTCTAATTTATCAGGCATATGGCAGTTGTTTTTTTGTGGTTGTGTATTATAAATGATCTACTCATTGCTAATGCTTTCAGGTTCAATCCCAGCATCCTGCAGAACTTGGTAAAGCGGCGTAATTGTGTTTTTGCTTTGGTGTGAAAGTCGACCATCTCGTGTATTCGGCCTCAGGTGACAGAAAGTAAACATTACGCGTGTTATGGCACGCGATAGAGCTACAAAAAACGCACAAGTCTCTTCATTTTGACTATTTCTGAATGCCCATAGGGCGGAGTCTTCGAGACCAATAAATATCACCGTGTGATATTCAAGCCCCTTGCTCTTGTGAATGGTCATGATGGGCACAGAATTGAGTCCTTCAAATCCTTTGATAGCGCCATCCCAATTTCCGGTCTGATTCCAGGCTTCAAATAGCTTATCAGCAAGCTTTTCCAGAATATCTGTAAGGTATGTACCCTGCTCATATTGTGGAAAACAAGCCGTTAGAGACGGTAGACCAAAAAAATCTACACATTTGTTCACTATCTCTTTGAGTTGTGCGCTTGAGTTCACCGCTGCCAAACAGCCTGACACTTCAGTTCGAAAGGCCAAGATACGCTTCTCCATCTCCCTTATAAATGTGTCATCTTCTGCTGAACTCCCAGCGATCCCCGCCAATAAGTCCACAACCTGTTCCCATGATTCCGGGGAGCGCTTTCGCACAGCCAGCTTTAACAGGTTCATCACTGCCTCAACCGCAGGTTCAGCCTGGAGATCTTGAAATTGGTCCTCGAGGCGAGCTGAGATACCGAGTTTAACTAACTCTGCCCCCACGGTTGCACTGTATTTACCGGGCAGGTTACGAGTCAAAAGACAGATCTGACGGGCCGGGATCTTTTCAACGGTAATCGCTTTGTGGACGAGATTAGCAATGTACGAAGCTTCAATCTCATGATCATGAAAGCTCAAAAGTCTGCATTCGCCCTCCCCTTTGCCTCCGTCTGTAACAGCTTCTGGTGGGATACTATCGGGCTCGAGAGCGTTAATCAGATAGCTTTGTACACGAACAAGTTCAGGCGCTGAGCGGCGATTCATTTTTAAACCGAATGCTTTAGCCGCGAAATCATCTTTAAACTTCTTAAAGATTCCATCCAAAGCCCCAGCCCAAACCATAATTTTCTGCTTTTCGTCTCCAACAGCGGTCAGAATGGAATCTGAACCCTTAAAAGCAGTTTTCGTTAATGCATAGTGTATGGAAGTTGTATCCTGGAATTCATCAAGGAACACAAAACCGTATGTAATTCTTAATGCATTAAGAACTGAGGGATTATGCCTTAACATAAGGTCCGCCAGACGGCCTATCATTTCAAAATTCAGAGCAGATTTGCTGCTGCCTCGTAATAATCTTCGCCAAACATACAAGGCAAGATTGAGCTCAAAAGTTCGATTGCTGGGATGGGGTATCTGGAGAGGATATCCAATAAAATACCTTCTGTAGATATCGTTTGGCCGACATTGGGCAATTGCGCTTTGAGTCAAAACTGTCGCTTGACCCACGACTTCTTCCATCGTGCTGCGAAAACGAGCATCCTTTGAGATGTCAAAGTCGATCACATAGTCAGTAGTCGGACAAAAAAACGCTGGAATGCCGAGACGAAAACGATCAACCAGGCTTTTGGCAAATGCATCGAATGTCATCGAGTCGAAGCGCCTTGCCAATTCCGGCCCAACTCTCTTTGCTACACGGTCAGCCAAGTTCTTCGCGGCGTCTCTCTTGAAACTGATGGCCAGTATCCGTTTCGGAGAAGGACACAGTCCGGTCTCAAGCAGATAACAAGCGCGCTGAGCAAGAAGCTCAGTTTTACCAGCGCCAGGACCTGCAATGACAAGTGCATTTTCGAGGGAGCGAACCACGTCAAAAGCCGCTGGTTCAAGCTCTTTGACACCTTTTGGAAGCCATTTTTCCTTTGGGATGCGCTTGCCCATATCACGCCTCCGGTTTTGTTACGTCCAAGCTATCGACCACTTTTTCGATCATCCGCTTTAAGACCGGTGGAATTTTCGAAGCAATTTCTGAATCATCCAGCCCATTTAACGCCTTAAGGTGAGTTCCAGGTTTCCCACGCCCGAGAAAAAGATAGCTATACCAAATGAACTCCTTCTTCTCATCCTCACTATATGTCTCTCCCGTACTGTTCTCCGCCTTTAGCGTTGCAATTATAGCCTTTTTGATACGCTCCTCTCTTTTATCTGCATCATGGGGGATTCTTGGACCATCCTCGCCAGTCGCCCGATAGGCTTCGGGAAAGGCTGAATACATGAGGAAATCCAAATCCAACGGGGCTGAGAAATAGACATCAAAGTTCTCAAGGTCTTTACACCATGCATTCAAGCTGTCGATATTCCCCCCCCAATTTGGCATATCCTCATACTCCGAATCCTCCAATACGCCATCTTCAACCTCAAGTAGTTTACTCCTGTCTACTCCATATAAAAGCAGCTGGTCACAAACGCTTTTGATCCGCCTCCAACCGCCCCCACGCCTTTCCTGGTCAAGATCAAGAAGGGTAACAAAAGGAATCTTCAAATCGTTCAGCAAGCGCCAAAAATGATGCACATGGCGACCGCCCAAAGGAATCATTGAGACAAAGCCAAGATCCAGATTCAAATTACAGACAGCAGCCAATTTCGGGATCACGATTTCTTCGCTGTCTCCCTCACCGAGAATAACAAAGGTCGAAAAATAAAGCTCCGGATAGGCCTGGACAGCCTCCTTGACGAACTTGTACGCATCAGCTTCGTCCTCACCTTCTGGAAGTGTGATTCGGTGAACAACTGAAGTTTGGGATTTTTTCTTTAGCCGAACGTGCCTTACGTTGAGGGGATCGACACGTTTCAAGATGCCAGCTGACTGACTCGTTACCAAAACTTGTGCGCAAGCTTGCTGCGACATCTCTTTGAGTTCGGCAATTATTCGACCAAGATAATGCGGGGATAGATGATTTTCAGGCTCTTCGATCACAAAGATGTTCAAAGATGCCAATTTGAGATCATCCTTGATCAACCCAGCTCCCTCCTCCTTGCCATTTCGACAGCCATTCTCAATGGCGAAAGCAGCCCGAATCAGACAGAAATAGAAAAGAGATTTCATCCCGTCACTCAGCCGCTCGATTCCAGCTGCTGTGCCTGATTCGCCAGGCTCAAAGACGGTCTCAATGTTTTTCAAAAGATCCCCAAACTCGCTGGTCACAGCACGCAGTTTTACCTTACTATGAACCGGAAGTGTGTAGAGCTTTTCCCAGGCGGTGCTGATGGAATTCTGAATGCTTGTCACCCCAATTTCTGCGGCGAGCGCTCTCCTCATACTTTCGCAGGCCTCCTCTACCGCCTGGCGCGTTTCTTCTTTCCATTCCACGGCTCTCATGAGCTTGTGCAACACCGAACCCGAAACTTGGCGAAGCTGTTTCGCGGGATCTCGTGTGGCCGGCACATATGTCACTTGGACAAGCGAGCGTTGGGCATTCGACATCGGCGATATCGAGTTCTCATCAGGGTTCTCCTCCTCTGATTTGATCCAAATCATCTTCTCCTCGATATCCCCTTCAGCGGCCGTCGATTTCTCCCATGTTCCCGTCAAACGCACCCGGCAAAATAAGTCTCCACCGACATCCGTGATCGCCATCTGGTGGAAATACTCTGCAATGCCTTCCTCACCTTCTGCAAAGTCTATGCGTGCCTCAATCGTTAGTTCGGTTGAATCGACATCCGACGCATTCTTCCCGAAGGGCAAATGAAAATCCTTTCTTTCCAGTCGCCTCTCAGACGGCGAACCAAACAGGCGCACGAGGGCCTGAAGGATTGCGGTTTTACCCACACCGTTCATTCCAACAAATGCGGTCAGATTGTCCAATTCGATGGTCGTGGGCTCTGGTCCAAAGCACTGAAAATTCCGAATGGTGAGTGACGTGATTCGCATGACCTTCCTTTTTAAAATCTATGATTTAGCACTTCGGTATACACCTAATGATGCGGTTTTTTGGTCATAAAATTCTATAGGCGGCTCCATAGGCAAAAGAATGCATCTGGGAGCAATACTACACCACACTTTTTATGAATTATCATAAGGGCAAAAGCCTTCCCCTTGCTCCTACTCCGTACGGTGCTTCCCATTCTAACGGGAGGAATCCCGGAACGGCCTCGCTCCCGCATGAAGCAGAATGGACTTCCGAAACCTTCGAAGGACGCCCTTCAACCCGGATTATGCAGTTGAGTAAGCAAAAGGGGCGGCGAGAGATTCGATTTTGAGCAAGATGGCCTCCATCCAGGGACGTTTGCGGCGTGGTAGGGAGAGCTTGAGCACTCGTTTGCGGGCGTGCTCACTGACCCAGCCGCCTATTGCAAAGCATTGGGATCGCAGCGTTGCCAAAGTGGACTGGTTGTGGCTGTTGAGCCCAAAATGACGGAACAGACTGATCAGGTTGTAAGCTACCATGATGAACCGGAACGACGCCTCCGTCGCCCAGAAGTCCTTCAGGCAAAAGGCTTCCAGTCCAAAGTCCTGCTTGAGCTCACGGATCCGGTTCTCGCAATCGGCTCGGCTGTTGTAAATATTCCAAATCTGATCCAGCGGCAGGTCCAGATTGGTCACATACAAGCTGAAGCGATAGT
>NZ_FUYE01000029.1 GCF_900167535.1 Prosthecobacter debontii | reverse complement strand
AAGGGGTCAAGGGGTCAAGGGGTCAAGGGGTCAAGGGGTCAAGGGGTCAAGGGGTCAAGGGGTCAAGGGGTCAAGGGGTCAAGGGGTCAAGGGGTGGACGTTGTTGTTACACCAACGTCTTGTTAGGCCATAAGCCCGTGTGAAATCGACAGGCCTTGGGGCCGCAAGACGAGAGGACATCGACGTCTTGTGGGGAAGTCCGAGTGAGTGGCCCTTCATCTCCAGCCTGACCTGACCTGACCGACCCGACCTAACAAGAGATGATACCGAGTCATCCAGTCCATGCCCTTGTGGGTGCGTTTGCTAGGTGGGGAGAGGAGAGATCAGGAGCCTGGGCTTGGCCTGCTGAGTCGGGCTTTTCGCACACGGAGTGTGCGAGCCACTTCAAGCCACTGCCAAGCCGTTTGACCATCCAACCATCCATTCATCCAACGATCCAACGATCCAACGATCCATTCATTCAACGATCCTTGTCTGCGTTCGGAGCCCGGCCTTCAGGCGGCAGGGGGAGAGTACCTCGCTTGGTCCAAGAGTCCGACTGAAGCCGGGGCTCTGAGCGGGGAAAAAGAGCTCTGGAGGGGATGGGTGGATAGATAGAGGGATGACGCAGGCGGTGGCCCTCAAGTGGTCCGCACACTCCGTGTGCGGGATACCACGTGGAAGTCCGAGTGAGGTGCCCTTCATCTCCAGCGTGGCCCAGGTGGCCCGGCCCAGCCTGACCTGGCCTAACTAGCGATGATACCGGATCATCCAGCCCATGACCTTGTTGGTGCGTTTGCCAGGTGGGGAGAGGAGAGATCAGGAGCCTGAGCTTGGTCTGCCGAGTCGGGCTTTTCGCACACGGAGTGTGCGAGCCACTTCAAGCCACTGCCAAGCCGCTCGCGCTATCCAACGATCCAACCATCCATTCATTCAACGATCCTTGTTAGCGTTCGGAGCCTGGGCTTGGCCTGCTGAGCTGGGCTTTTCGCACACGGAGTGTGCGAGCCACTTCAAGCCACTGCCAAGCCGCTCGCGCATCCAACCCTCCAACCCTCCAACCATCCAACCCTCCAACCCTCCAACCATCCAACCATCCAACCATCCAACCATCCAACCATCCAACCATCCAACCATCCAACCATCCAACCATCCAACCATCCAACCATCCATTCATCCGATATCCTGCTTGACCCCTCCGTTTCTCCATCTGGCGATGCCTGGTTCTGCCCCCTGCACTCCTTCTTGCAGGTGGGTTTCTGCGGGATTTTCAAACCTGGCCTAACATGCCATGCAACCCTCCGATATCCTGCTTGACAGGGCCGCGAGGAATCACCCGCGTGAGGGCCATGACGGATGGAAGCACACGTTTGACGAATGCGAAGCATGAGAACTTTGCCCACCTCATGGCAGGGGGTGAGGTGCCTGTGGCGGAGGCCTACCGCAGGTGTGTCAGGGCCCGCTGCTCGGAGGCGACGGCGCAGACGGCGGGGATGCGACTGGCCCAAACGGCAGCAGCCCAGGCCCGGATCATCTGGCTGCAAGCGCAACAGGGCGAAGCGCCTGGGGAGGGACGAACCGAGAGCCCGCCGCAACCACCGACCGAGAAGCCTGCGGAAACGGGAACGATCCTGACGCTGATGGAAAAGCGCAGCATCTGTGCGGAGATTGCGCGGGGGGGCGAGAAGGCGGCGGATCGGCTCCGGGCCATCCAGGTGGACAATGACCTGGCCGGGGATGGCAGTGAGGCGACGGGCCATCATGCACTGGAGGACCTGGCGAACAAACTACGCTTATGACTGCTGAGGATCTGGCTCTTCTCGAATCCAAGCTTTCGGACCCCTGGTGGAGGCTGACCTCGGGCCATCTCTACAAAATCAAGACCGCCGATGGCCGGGGCATCATTCCCTTTGAACCTCGTGAAGAGCAGAAGGTGCTGCTGCGCAAGCTGCTGGATGCGGTGCACGGTGTGAAGGCGAAGGATCCTGGCTGCCCGTCTCAGCAGGTGGAGATCAAATCCCGGCGTCTCGGTTACTCGACCACCCTGGGCGTCTTCGTGGCGGATTGTCTGGGCTTTCGCCGTTCCTTCACCGCGCAGCTCATCGATCAGACCGCCGATGATGCGGCCAAGAAGATGAATGGCATCGTGAAGGTGGCGCTGAATGCCCTGATGGAGCTGGGCTGGCCCCTGGTGAAGCTGAAGGACAATGACAGCGAGCTGACTGTGGATGCCCTCGGCCAAGAGGCGCCGTCTTCTTTCTTTGCGGGGGTGAAGGGGCGCGGTGGGTCCTATGATTTTCTCTGGGCCTCAGAGCTGGGGGTGATTCAGCACGACGATGCCAAGCGTGCGGAAGAGATCGTGACCGGGGCTTTCCCGGCGGCTCGTCATGGCGTGAAGTTCGTGGAGACCACCTGGAAAGGTGGGAAGGGCGGCAAGCTCTGGGATCTCATCCGGCCCACCTTGGAGGGCATTGCCGAGGATTGGCAGGTGCACTTCACGCCCTGGTATCTGGATCCGCGCAATGTCTCGACCACAGCGGCCCATGATGCGGAGAGCCTGGCTTACTTTGCGAGCATCGCGGAGCGCCTAACCAAGGATGGTATCCTGCTGAGCGAGGCCCAACGCCGCTGGTATGCGGCGGAGCGCCGCACGCAGGGCCTCTTCATGATGCGCGAGAACCCGACCTTTCTCGATGAGTGCTGGCGAGCGCCGATCGAGGGTGCCATTTATGCGGCGGCCTTGGATCGAGCCCGCACGGAAGGCCGCATCTGCCCCATGCCGGTGGCGGGGGATAGTCTGGTGAATACCTCCTGGGATCTCGGCAGCCCGCGACATCGGGTGACGTGGTTCTGGCAGGTGGTGGGCAGGGAGATTCGCATCGTCGATTACATCGCCGGTTTCGAGGGGACCCTCACGGAGCTGGTAGCGCTGATCCTGGCCAAGGGCTACAACCTCGGCAGGCACTACCTGCCCCATGACGCCCAGCAGACGGAGCGCAGCGGCACCACCTTTGCCGCTGAGCTGAGGACGGCGGGGCTCTCCAATCTGATTTGTGTGCCGCGCACTTCCTCCGTCTGGATCGGCATCAACCATGCGCTGGAGATGATGCCTGGGATGGTCTGGAGGCAGACGCCCGAGGTCGAGAAAGGACTGGAAGCGCTGGCCGCCTATCGCCAGCACACAGAGGGCGCTGGAGCCCTGACACGGGCGGAGCCTGTTCATGATTGGGCCAGCCACCCTGCAGATGCCCTGCGCACCCTGGCGGAGGCGCACCGGGCCGGGTTGTTCAAGTTTGCATCCGCCGTGGATCCACGGCCCGATGAATACGGCAAGCATCGCCCGCGCAAAGGCATGAAAACGCGGCGCATTTCTTCTTGACTAACCAAAAGTTAATTCACACGAGATCCTAAGTCGCCGAGGCCCGAAAGGACTACCGTAAGCGGCGGACCCCTCGAAAGCGAGGCCAGCACACGCTGACTACCGAGCCGCCCGAGAACCTTGATTCACTTCAATTCTCATTCCTTTATGCCTGATACCATTCCCCAGCATTACACCACCGAATTCAGCACGAACTGGATTCATCGGTGTCAACAGACCAAGGCCCGTCTCGATGCCTTTGTGATCGATGAAAACTACGAGGGCGAGCGCAAGCGCTACGACCGCCTCGGCGCCCAAGAGTCCCACGAACGCACGGAGCGCAAAGGGCCGACGCACATCCAAGACCCCGGCACGGATTTCCGCTGGGCGGTCCGCCGCAGCTTCGAGCTGGCGAACCTCCTGGACAAGGACGATGCCAAGAACTTGGGCAAGCTGGTGCTGCCGACCAGTGACTATGTCATCTCCCACACCAACGCCTACAACCGCGACAAGGACATCATCGCGTGGTCTGCGGCGATCGATCCGGCGCTGACGGGGCAACTCGGCACCACGCCTGCGGCCCTGCCATCCACCCAAGTGATCACCCACGGCAGCAACGGCCTCACGGTGGCGAAACTGCGCAAGGCGAATCAAATCATCCAAGACGGCGAGGTCGAAGACGGTGCCCCCCGCGTGCTGGTGGTCTCACCGCAACAGTTAGCGGACCTGCTGGCCACGGTGGAAGCCACGTCCAAAGACTTCGTGGCGGTGCAGGGGCTGATCTCGGGTGAGATCGATACCTTCATGGGCTTCAAGTTCGTGAAGAGCACCAGGCTGCGCAAGTCCGGCACCACCCGCACCTGTGTGGGCTGGGTGAAGGGGGCGATCCGCCGCACCACGGGAGCGATGTCTTCGAACATCAGCATCCGCAATGACCTGTCCATGGCCACTCAGATCTACAGCGATTGGCAGCTCGGTGCCACCCGCATCTATGACGAGGGCGTGGTGGTCATCGAGTGCACCGAGCCGTCCTAAAACCCCGTGCTGAGTGAGATCCTAAAACCTTCAAGAATCCAAGATTATGCCTACTTTCGAGACTCCTATTTACGGGCAACAGAAGCCCGACCGCAGCAATCCCGGCGTGCTCGCCCCCGCCAACATCGTCAGCGGAGATGTCGAGTTCGCCATCATCCCCTACACCTTGGTGGGGACGGAGGCGGCCAGCGACATCATCAAGCTGTGCCTCCTGCCCAAGGATGTGATCCCCCTCCCCCACCTCTCCAGCCTGATGTGCAGTGATGATCCCGGCACCGCGCTCACCCTGGATGTGGGTACCGCTGCGGATGCGGATGGCTGGGGCAATGGGGTGGCCCTGACCACGGCGGCAAAGGTGGAGTTCTGCTCCATCACCGGGACGGCCGCTAACATCCCCGCCTGGCTGGTGCCCACACCGCTGGCACCCGACACGGGCAGTGGCAATGCCGTGGTCTATGCCACGGTGATGACGGCCACCGCACTCACCGCGGGGGTCATCGTTTACTTCGTCCTCGCTTACAAGCGCGGCAAGTGATCTCCACGGATGGCCGTGGGTGCATGTGGGGTTTGGCGGCCCTCCCCTTGCCAAAGGGCCGCGCTTTTTAACACCCGGTCATGACTCAGCTTGAACTCTGTAACGTCGCCCTCGGGCACCTCGGGCAGGCACGGATTACAGCACTGGCAGAGCCCAATGCTTCTGCGCGGGCCTGTGAGCTGCATTACTTACCCGTGCTCAAAGAGGTGCTGCGCTCGCACCGCTGGAACTTTGCGGTGGTGCGTGTGGAGGTCGAGGCCGACGAGGACGCTCCTGTGTTTGGCTGGTCAAAGCAATACAGCCTGCCCGAAGACTGCCTGCGTGTGCTGGAGGTCAATGACTCCGAGGCGGGAGACTGGATCTCTGAGGAATGGGTGATCGAAGGCCGCAAGCTGCTGACGAATGCCGCTGAGCTGCGCCTGATCTACCTCCGTGATCTGGAGGATGCGGCCTTAACAGATCCTCTCTTTGCCCAGGCCTTTGCGCTGAAGCTGGCCGTGGCGCTCTCGGAGACCATCCGAGGCTCAACAGGCAAGACGGCGGATTTATTGACGGCCTACCAAAATGTAACGGCACCGCTGGCCCGGCGTGTGGATGCCAATGAAGGCCGCCGCCGCAAGGGCATGCTGCCCCTCAACTCTCTCGCCCTCCGCGCCCGTTGGGGTGGCGGGATCGCCCGCCCCTGATCATGTCCACCGCGCACATCCTTCTCTCAAGTTTCAACGCTGGCGAGGTCAGCCAGCTCATGGGCTCCCGTTTCGGCGTGGAGAAGGTGGCCTCCGGCTGTCGTCAGCTGCGGAATTTTATCATTCATGCCCACGGCCCGGCCTTTCGCCGTCCTGGCATGGAGTTCATGGGCATGGCGGCCAGCCATGACACGCCGTCCAATCTGCGCTCCTTCCAATTCAGTTCTTCCACGGTGGCGATGTTGGAGCTGTCAGTGTTTGGCCTCCGTGTGTGGAAAGACGCATCATTGGTTAGCCTCCTTCAGCCTGTCTTGCTGCCTTATGCCGCCGAGGAACTGCCCGATGTGCAGATGTGCCAGGTCAATGATGTGGTCTATCTGACGCACCCGCATCATGAGCCCCGGAAGCTCATCCGCTATGCAGATAACGATTGGCGCATCCAGGTGCTCGAATGGCGCTTCCCTCCGTTGCTGGACGAGAATCCGGGGGATCAGGCTATGCCGGATCAGTATGACACGCTATCAAGCAACGGATTGGCACCGTTCAATCATGTTGGGTATTATGTGAACTTTCCTGGGGGATCTAGCAACAGCGTTTACTGTGAGCTGCTGAATGTTGGCATGGGTGTTAACAGCCCAACGCACTTGACCATTCTTGGCACGCCCCCATCTGGGGATGTGAAGCGCATTCTGGTGCAGAGACGATTTGCCAACACCAATACGTTCCAACCCAAAGGATGGCAGAGTGTCGCGTCAGCTACATGGCAAGGGGCTCTGCCAGACATTCACCCCATCCCCCTAGTCGATCCGATAACCACCAATGCAGCGACGGGTGATTACCGAATCTATTTTAAAGGATCGGTGTTTCCTGGAGGAAAACTGCGCCTTAAAACAGGGTATGAGTGGGACTTGGCCGCGAATGGATATGAGTGGATCTCCGGCGCGGGGAGTGGCCCCGCTGCGACCACTATTCAACCTGGTGCGTGGCGCTACAGCATCGACATGGGCGGCTCCCCTCTGATGCTGGACGAATTTGGCTCACAGCGGCCTACTTATGTAGCGCTACAGAAGCGAGATACCCCTGGCTCGGGAGACTGGGAGGACTATATCACTTTCGATCCCACAATCGCCCACAGGCAAACAGTTACGGAGATAACACCGACAGCCATTGAGCTACGCTGGAGAGCCGACAACTTTCTAGCTGTGCAAAATGCTGATGTGACAGGTTGGGCATCCGCCTCCATCGAAGCGCTCAATAACCCAAGTCCCTACCAGACATCCATTGCCATTGATCATGTGGAGGTTGGCTCAGGCCGGGAGCTCACCTCGAACCGCCCTTTATTTAAACCTGGTCATGTCGGCTCCTACTGGCAGCTCACCCACCGCCGGGAGGATGCGTTTGTGGAGATCGTTTCCACCTCGGAGCCGGTGGCCGCCACGGGGGTGCTGAACCTGCCCACCAACCCTGTGGCGAATGCGACGGTCACCATCGGCAGCCGCACCTACACCTTTGTGGCCACACCGACGCTGGCGGGGCATGTGGACCTCGGAGCGAATGCAGCGACGTCAGCCAGCAATCTCGCCGCCGCGATCAATGCAGGAGCAGGAGCGGGCACGGCCTATCATGGCTCCACCGCAGCGCATGCGGATGTGACGGCGACGGTCTCCGGCACAACGGTCACCGTCCTAGCGCGAAAGCCCGGGACCGGGGCGCACGCCGTCCACCTCACCATGACCGTGGTGGGCGGCTCCTGGGATGACGTCTTCCTGCATGGGGGGGTGGATGCGAATACGGTGATCACCCCGGCCCAGACCTCCGGCCTGCGCATCAACGGCACGTGGGAGGTCTTCACCTACGGCTCATGGGAAAGCACGCTGTATCTGGAGCGGTTGAATGCATCCGGCCAGTGGGACTTCGTCCGCTCCTGGCGCTCGAAGAAAGACCGCAACATCTCGGCCTCAGGCGAGACTGACGGGGATGAAACCCTGCGGCTGCGCATCATCGCCGGAAGCTCCTCCGAAACCTCCACCGCAGCCGCTCCACGCTTTTTGTTAGAGGCAGCGGACGCGCGGATCAATGGCTTGGTCAAGATCACGGCGGTCGGAGCCCTGTCGGAGGGAAAATCCGTCAACGCCACCTGTGATGTCATCACCCCCCTGCTCTCCACCGCGCCCACCTATGTGTGGACGGAGGGAGCTTGGAGTCAGGCTCAGGGCTTCCCCAGCGCGGTGGCCATGCATCAGAACCGCCTGTGGTTTGCCGGCACGGCCAAGGCGCCCATGCGCATCTGGGGCAGCGTGAGCGGGGATATTGAGAACTTCCGCCGCTCCTCTCTGGATGACGGCAGCGTGAGCTGGACGCCTCTGGCCGATGAGCTGAACCCCATCCAGTGGATGATCTCTCAAGGGGCCGACATGGTCATCGGCACGGGGGGCGATGAGTGGACCCTTTCAGGCCAAGGCAAAGCCATCACACCTTCCAACTTCGATTTCCAGCGGCAATCCCGGTTTGGCTCCTCGGCGGTCGCCGCCATCATGGCCAATGAGGTGGTGGTCTTTGTGCAGCGCGGGGGCCGTAAAGTGCGGCGTGTCTCGCAGCGGTCTAACAATGAGCCGTGGTCCACCTCAGACATGACGGTGCTGGCGGAGCACATCGCCCTGGATGGCATCAAGCAACTGGCCTTTGGCAGTAACCCGAACTCCATCCTCTGGGCTGTCACGACGAGCGGCAAGCTGCTGGGCATGACGCTGGAGGTGGAGCAGAACGTCTTCGGCTGGCATGTGCATGAGACGGATGGGCAGGTCGAGTCCGTGGCGGTGATCTATGGCGATGATGCTGATGAAGTCTGGCTGGCGGTGCGCCGCGGCAGCCTCCGCACCATCGAGCGGCTGGACCCACGGGTCTTCGCTCGCGATTTCACGGACTATCCACGCATGATCTATGCGGACTCTGCCGTGCGCTATGATGGCGAGCCGACCACCTCGATCCCAGGTCTAACTCACCTGAATGGCAAGACGGTCAGTCTCCTGGCCGATGGTGTGGAGCTCACGCCCCAGGTGGTCTCCGGAGGCGCATTGACGCTTCCCTCTCCCGCCTCAGTGGTCGTGGTTGGACTGCCCTTCACTTCCACACTCCAGCCCTGCCGCTTCGATGTGCAGAGCCCGAAGGGATCCGCCCAGGGCCTGATGTGGCGGGTCTCTCGCATTGGACTCTATGTGCATGACAGCCAGGGCGGCCAGGTGGCGGAGCATCCCGCCAGCACCTTCGAGGCCCTGCCTTATCCAGCCAGCGGCCTCTATTCGGGCGATGTGGAGACCGTCGTGGAGTCCTCCGCCCGACCCGGCACCGATGCGCTGGTGAAGACCTCCACCCTCCTGCCGCTCACGATTGGCAGCCTGCTTCTCAAACTCGATCTGTATGGAGACTGAACCACCCTTCTTTATTCTCGGCCTGCCGCGCACCCGCACGGCCTGGCTTTCCACCGTGCTCAGCATGTGCGGCCGCCCCTGTTATCACGAGGGCATGCGCGGCTATGCCTCCTTTGAGGACTACGCGCAAAACCGCGAGGTGCCCGGAGATGCGGACCCGACCTTGATCTACTGGACAGCTCGACTCTTGGCACAGTGGCCGGAGGCGCGGTTTGTGGTGATCTCTCGAAAGGGAGACGAAGCACTTCGTGATCTCATCGCCGCCTCGCCGCCAGAAATGGAGCAGAGCCTAAAGGCAGGGTGGGCATCGTGCATGTTGGCCTTTTCCACGACTCGGGATCTGCTGCGAGGGAATCCAAACACCCTATTTTTGGAGTTTGATGACCTAACGGATAATGAGGTGATCTCCTCGGTGGTGGCGCATTGCGGAGGAACGGTCCCATCAACCTCCGCTCTGGCCCACTGGCAGCGAATGCGGGTAACATCTCATATCTCCACTGAAGGAATGATGGGCTCTCCGCGTATGATGGCTCATCAAAGCAATGCAGTAAGGGCCGCTGATATCTGCGATGTGACCGGCCTTGAGGCTGTGATGTATGATCGCCAGGACTTCGAAAGAGTGTCTTACTGGTGGCGCATCCATTCAGGGGCTGCCTTCCATGAGGCATCGCTGCCGCCACTCGGAGTGCTGGTGAAACTCAACGGAGAACCCGCAGCGGCTCTGTGGTGCTATGAGAGCTATGGTGTGCCTGTGGCCGAGCTGACTTTCCCTGTGACACGTCCTGGCTTGTCGGTGAAGGACGCACGTCGGGCGCTCCTCTATGCGGTCTCCTGCCTTATCTCTGTCGCTGGTAAGGGACATGAGCCTGAAGCCACCTTTACGACTTTTAAAGTGCTGACTCCGCAGGGGCTGGCTCGCTTCCTTGTCCGCATGGGGTTCAAGCCAATGCTGACAGAACGGAAACCTATGATCCTCACCCTTTAATATGGCTTCACTCGTTGTTTCCGCCATCGTAGCCGTTGTGGGCGCTGCTGTGTCCGCTTATGGCTCCTATCAGTCCGGTAAGGCTCAGGCCGCCATCGCCAATGCCAATGCGAAGGAGCAGGAGCGACAGGCGAAGAACAGTCTGGCCACGCTCAACGCGCAGAGCCAGATGCAGTCCGCGGAAGCGGAGATGAACTTCAAGCTGAGGAAGTCGGAGGCCGATGCGCGCAAGCGAAACGCCGAGCAACTCGAAGCCCAGACTCTCCAGCAAGACGCCATCAACCGGGCGAACATGCAGAAGCGGCGGCAGGAGTTCGCCGCCATGCAGGCGGAGCAACGCGTGGCCCTGGCTGACAGCGGTGTTCTGGAAGCCTCGGGCACGCCTCTGGATCTGCTTGCGGAAACGGCCGCGAAGATCCAGCAGGATGCCGACGAGCAGCACCTGAGCCATGAGCAAAAGCGCCGGACCCTCTTCCGAGAGGCCGACATGGAGCGCCTCGGGGGTGAGTTGGCTCTTCAAGGCGCGACCCTCGACCGCAATCTAGGACTGACTCAGGCCGCGCTGACCGCCTTCACCGGTCAAGCCGAATACAACGCCGACATGCGTAAGGCCGAGATCACCCGCCTAACCGGACGTGCGGCCAAGCAAGCCGCCACCTATGAGGCCGCAGGCACTTTGATCTCCAGCTTGGGTTCTACCGGAATGACTTACGCGACCAGCTAATATGCCCCTGATCCCTCTTCTCCCCACTTCGACCGCGCCGCTGACCGATGCCCCGGCCACCGTCTTTGACCGCGAGCGCCGCCCCACCGTGGACACCCGTGGTGTGCAGCAGGCCATGCTGCGCTACAACGAAGCCTCCAAGATGCCGCTCATGGATCCGGCGGTAGGGGCAGCACCCTATGAGGCGCTGGGCTCTGTGGGCAGGGCTTTGACCCACACCGGAGATATGTTGGTGACGCTGGCCATCAAGAAGCAGGAGGGCACGGATAAACGGCTGATCCATACCGCGCAATCGGCCATGGATCAGGCGACCACAGACTTCCAGGTGTGGCAGGCGCAGAATCCAAACTCGCCCGAACAGTGGCCGACCGAAGCCCAGAGGCGGGCCCAAGAGACGATCCAACCCTATCTGGAAATGAAGGAGTTGAGCAGCTCGGGCAAGGCTGACTTGCAGCTCATTTCTCAAGCCTGGAGCAAGCAGTTCCTCGGAGGAGTCGATCTAGCCGCCACCAAACAAACGTTCGGACTCACCAAGCAGTCCTACTTAAACCGCTCACGATCGGCCTTTGCCAAAGGGGATCGTGTCAGCGGGAATGCCTCATTGAATGAAGCCGTCTCAGGCGGTTATCTGGCCCAGCCCGAAGCGGAAGCTTACCGGATGGATGGGCAGATGCAGGCGACGATGGTGCAGCTGGAGCAGCTCCAGGCGGAGTCTGATCGGCTTTTGGCGATGCAGGATGTCAAGGGTGCGAAGAAGCTCTGGGAGGAAGCTCCCATCCCTACCGATCTGACACAACCCAAATTCGAGACCGCCCGCAAGAGTGCCCTCACGGACATCGATTACCGGCATGCGGTGGCAGAGGATCTGCGGGCGGTTTCATTCCTCGCCGATAC
Organism: Prosthecobacter debontii; assembly: GCF_900167535.1. NCBI lineage: Bacteria > Pseudomonadati > Verrucomicrobiota > Verrucomicrobiia > Verrucomicrobiales > Verrucomicrobiaceae > Prosthecobacter > Prosthecobacter debontii. The sequence continues at coordinate 24,481 of NZ_FUYE01000029.1, read as the reverse complement.
GGACCCTGTTCAGGGGATAGCTCAACTCCAAGATCCACAGCAGTTTACGTACCTCGACCCAGCCGTGCGTGCCGATGAGCTTTCGAAGATGCGTGTGGCGCGCGAAGCTGCGGCTCAGGACGAGATGGTCGCCGCTAAGCGAGCCATTGACCTCCTCCCCGCTGACAAGCTGGCCAGCGCGACGGTGGAGAGCCTAGGCGTGACGATGAAACAGGCCACCCCTTGGCACCGCGCGATGATCGCGGACAGCCTGAAGGCGAAGCAGGGCTCCGTGAATTATGAGGAACGATCTCTGCAGCTTTTAGCAGCGGCGGGCAGCTTCGCATCTTCGGGGAATCCAGACTTGGATCTGATGGCGGCGGCCCGCATCGAGCTCGCCGCAGCGAGTCTGCCCCAAGCTGATCGGGATAAGGTCATGCAGCGTTTGAAGGATGCTCAGGCGGGCACAGCGGATTTGGCGATCACAGGCCTCGCGATCGCGGATGCGACACGCTATGCCCTGGAGGAGAATGCCTTCGCCCAAGTGGTGCGCCTGAAGGAAGGTCAGAGCGGAGAAAAGACTCTTCAAGAGCAAAGTTTGTTCGGCATCGATTGGCTATGGCCGGATAAAGAGATCGACGCCGTGCCGATACGCGAGATCGACCCCGAAGCACAGAAGCTCAGTGTGGGTAAGCTGAAGACGGCGATCCAACGCCTGGAGCAAGAGGCCCGCTCCCTGAAAGGCAAGGACTGGACCACGGATGAAGCCCGTACCCGCATGATGGAAATCATGGTGGACTTGGGCGCCAAAATCCCGCCGAGACCTGCCCCCACCCCCCTCCTGCCCAGCTTGGATGCTCAGCCCACCGATCTGACAAAACAAGCCCTCAAAGTTCTGAATTATGCCGTACCTGGAACCTGATGCCCTCGCGATCACCCGCGCTTTTGATCGACTCCCTGAAGAGGCCAAGCGGCTGGCCTCCGCCTGGATGCAGGGTTACGAGGATCAACAGAAGGCGCTCGGACAGCCCTTGTTTCCACAAACGGAGCTCCAGCAGCGCCAGCATCTCCGTGCGGTCTTGGCAGATCCGCAAAAGCTGGATGAGACCAACGGCTTGTTCAGTCTGATGACCGACCCTGCGCGGGCGGATGCGGCGAGGAAAAAAGAAGCCGGCGTGCTGTTTCTCGCCTCCCGCTACGGTGAGCCGATGGAGGAGATCCGCCTTCAGCGTGACCGGTATGCGCTGGACTATTCTAACCAAAAGTGGGGCATCTCCAAGATGATGGACCCCACCGCCTTTTACGATGCCGCCAAAGCGGAGGTGGAGCAGGAGATTCAAAAGGAAGGCTTCTACCAAGAAGCGACATCCGCGGCGGTGCAGGCGGCGATGGCAGGCCGCCCGATGCTGGATGCACTGAGTGAGTGGCAGGGACTGGCCCAGGGGCCGCAGCAGCGCGATAAGCTGGAGATGACGCCCGCATTCATGGCTCAGTATCGGCAGACGGCGGAGCAGATGCGACCACACCACGAGCTGGTGCAGCAGACGCTGGAGGCAACGCAGCGCAGGATGCAGGGCCAGAGCCAGACCAGTGATGCCGCCTTTCTGGAGGAGGTGGGCGATCTGCTGCTGGACCTGCCTGAGCCCGAGCTGCGGCTGGTGATGCAAAGCATGAAGCTGGGGGCGGAACAGCGCGGCTTGATCGTCCGAGCACAAAAAGGCGCCGGCTATGGGCGCGGCGCCCAGCAAATGCTTAGAGGACTGTTCATGATGCCCTTTGAGGGTCTTTCCGAAAGCCGCGAGGGGGAGCTCTTCTGGCAGCAGCTCGGTGAGTCGGTCTTCCGGTTTGGCAAAGCGGCGCTCGTCGATCGAGAGCGGATAGAGACCCAGATCGAAAATGTCCCCGAAGCCGGTGTGGTGAAGTTCAACGGCCAGGCCATCCGTACGGTGGAAGACGCCCGGAAATATGTGGACGAGCAGATCACCCATGCCATGACCACGGAGGCGAGCATGGCCATGACAGATCACCCGGAGACGGTGCTGATGATGCAGATGCTCATGGACAAACGGAATGACGTGACGCTGGATGCAGAGGCGACACGGCTGATCCAAGAGGCCAAGGCGCGGGAGATGAAGAGCCTGCGCCTTGAGTTCGAGCTGGACCACCTGGGCGAGATCGCAGACCCCGTCCCCAACGTTTATGCCTCCACCCTGGGCACCAGCGGCACGGCTCTGGTGCTGACGGCGGCCACGCGCGGCCTCGCCATCCCGGCCATGACGGTGGCGTATAAGAACACGGTGTTCGCTGAGCTGAGCCTGAAATATCCGCAGATGAGCCTCCGAGATCGCTCCCAGATCGCCTGGCTCTCCGGTGGGATCAAGGCGCTGGGAGATCGTGTGGGCGTCAATGCCTTCACAAAGCTGCCTGCGCTGAAAAACCTGCTCACCAAGCCGCTGACCGGCCAGCTCATCGCCCGCAGCCTGGGCCGTGCAGGCCTAACGTATGGTGTGGAAAATGGAGTCGAGGCCGGGCAGGACCTGACCACCCCGCTGCTCATGCAGGCGCTGAAGTCAGATGTGCCGGGCTTTGACTGGGAGGCGGAGCTGAAGAACTTTTACCAGAGCCGTCTAGATGTGGCGGTGGGCATGATCCCGCTCACGCTCCTGGGCATCGGCGCGGCCAGCGTGCGGGATATGCAAGGCATGCAGGAGATGCTGAGCCAGAATGATTTCTTGGGCAGCACCGGCACCATCGAGGCGGACCGCATGATCATCATCGACCGCGCGCAGAAGGGAGATCTGGAGGGGGCTCAAGCCGCCCTGCAAGAGGCCTGGCAGCGCCGCGATCCCGCTGTGGCGGCCGAGTATCAGGATCGGCTGGCCCGCCAGGAAGCGCATGGGCAGCAAGCCTTGGCCGAGGCCACACGCCTGGGGCTGATGCCACGGGTGCTGGCGCAAGAGGGCGGCTACACCGTGCAAAACTCCGCCGGAGCTCAGGCGCGTTTCAAGACCCTGGGAGAGGCCTATCAGGCCGCCTGGGAATCCATGACGGAGACTCAGCGCGAGATCGTCACAGGCATGCTGGAGGCCCCCGGCAGCTCAGCTCCCCAGGTCACCACCACCACCACCTTCGAGAATGTCCCAGCAGGCTCCACACTGAATTATGATGCGGAGGGAAATCTGATCGGCTTCACGCCTCCAGGTCAGAAAGCGGATGCCCGCACCAATACGGACAGTGAACGCCTCGTCTTCAGCCAGCCGAACAATGACGAAGTCAGCCAGGAGGGGAGTGCTGACAGTGAAGTGGTCAGCGTGCACCGCAGCATCGCGGAATCCCAGGAGGCTTTCCAGCTTGGCAAAAGCAAGCCGGACACTCAAGGCTATGCCAAGGAAAATGACTGGCGGGATTCTCTGGAAGACCTCGCCAAGGCCTATTCAGTGGTAGAAAGCCCGCTGAATGTCGGTGAGGACTACCCCAGCCATCCGGACGGTTACGCCTTCAATCTGCACACGAAAAAAGGTTCCGCCTTCGTGGTCATTGACCCGGCCATGGGCACCGTCCACATCAACTCCGCAGGACTGGACAGCAACCAGGAAAAATTCGGCGGCGGATCCCAGGTTTACCAGATGGTGCAGACCTTTGCCAAAAACAACGGCCTGACCTTCAAGCCCGATCACACCGTCAGCCCCATTGCCCAGAAGCGCCGCATCAGCCAGATGGCCAGCAGCGCCCTGCGTCATGGCAGCACCGCCCACCTCGACGGCCTAGCCACCTACACGGATGGGGAAACCGGCGAAATCAAAACCGAAGTCCCTGGCTGGAAACCCGGAGATAACGACCACAACCTGGCCCTGCTGCTGAAGATGGAGCATGCCTATGTTATGCAGGAAGCCCAAGCCCGTGGGATTGATCTGGGCCATTTGACACACGATCCCGCGACGCATAACATCATAGATGGCCATACCGGGACCTCCATTACCGAAGGAACTCTGCGATCTCTCGTGGACCGATTTAAATCCGCAGATAGTGGAGTCGGCGAGACAACACTTCTTAGGGCCCTTGTTACCGGATCCGCGCTTCAGCGAGGACAGTCCGACAGAGGCGTTCACCATTTACAGAAGGATGCGGGAGGAATGCCCAGAAGGACGGAAGCTGGGAGGCTTGGTGGGGAGTTGGTGTCTGTGGCACGGGGTCTTTACTATAGCCGAGCACCGGAAGGCGCTGGAGGCCTACCGCCAAGGCGAGTGGGTGACACCGTATCCGCACGGCCCGGTGGGCTCGCCACCGTCCTTACCGAGACGACCCGACACCTCAATGAGCAGCAGCCCGGCCTGCTGAATGAGCGCACGCATCTCTTCACCACCGCCGAGGCCCTGCTGGACTCAGACTACGCCCGGCAGCATCCCTTCACCCCGGAGGAGATCGCGGGCATTCGCCGGGCCGAGGGCTTTTATGACCGTGACACGGGGCATAGCTTTGTCATCGCCGAAAACACCGCCCTGCGCCCCGGAGAGACCGTGGTGCAGGCCCTCAGCCGCGTGCTGCTGCATGAGCGGGTAGCGCACGATGGACTTAATATTTTGTTAGGCCGAAAAGACAGCCCGCAGGCCCGGCGCTGGGCCGCGCTGACGGCGAAGATTCCAGAGACCGAGCTGACCGCCATCGCGCAAGAAGAGGGCTACAAGCATCTGGCGGGCAATCGCGAGGCCCTGGCCTTTGAATGGTTTGCCCGGCGCACGGAGAAGAACCCCGCCTTGCTGAAGAAGGACTCCCTGGCCCGGCAGATGTGGGACACCTTCCGCCAGATCGTGGCCAACGCCATGACCCGCCTGGGCATCCCGGTGCAGGAGGCCTTTGAAACCCAAGTGGCCGACTTCCAACGCCAAGCCAGAAAGGCAGCCCTGCGGGGGCCTGGCACGACAGCGCAAAGAGCCCCCTCCAATGGCCCAACAGGCCTCCAGTTTAGCCAGAGGGGGGATGCAGATCCTGGTTCTGGCCTAACCATTGACAAAACCCATCCTGGCCTTCAATTTGATCTATCCCAAGCGGAGGCCCAAAACCAACTCACTTTCCATGCACTCCGAGCCCTCACTGCAAGCACCTCCTCCCAATCCTCCTCTGAGTTATTACTTCGAACAAGGGGAACAAATGCGCCAGACTCGCGAAGCTTTGATGCTGAAAGACCCCAGTCAGCTCGAGGAGCTGTGGAGACGTTCTCGCGAGAGTCGGCAGAGAATCGAGGCCTCGGTGGACGAAGAGGACGAGAAACTGGCCGCCGCAGCGAGGCAGGCAGTGGCCGAGCGGAAAGCGGCGCTGAAACGCTCCATGAACTCCGGATCTTAGCTGAGTGGGCTCGACGGGGCGGCGGCTCCTTGTTTGATCGTTCACGCCTCAGTCGGCTCAGAGAAGAAGGCGGGGAACATACGGTTCATGACTCCCAAGAAAATCCGCAGCGGTTGTTTAAAGTAACCCATCCAGGCACTGCGGGCCTCTCCCTCCAAGCGGTGCCTGGGCGTGAAGGCCCCATGGTCATGCAAGAAAAAGGACGCTTGGAGGACTATCTGAAGCGTCTCATCCTCACCAACATTGTCTTCAAAGATGATCTTCGTTTTGAAGGGGTGATTCCGGGTGCTCTTCCCTCTATCGTGATTTCTCAGCCTGTCCTCAATGGACCGCATCCCTTGCCCAGAGATATCAATGCGTTTTTAGGGCAACTCGGCTTCGAACGTGTGGATACACGAATGTGGTATCGTTCTTCTGACGGGTTGGCTTTGGGCGATACCAGCCCCAATAACTTTGTTATTCTCGATGACGGCAGGGGCATCGTGCCCATCGATATCTCCATTCGTTTTGCCACGCCGGAAATGACGGAGGCCTGGGGTTATCCGCCTCCGCCCGCATCGACTCTCCGAGATTGGCTGGAGACTCTCCTGCGTGGGAGCCGGTGAATGGCATGAGCGGGTGGATCATGATTGTTTAACTCTCTTGTTAGGCGGAAAAGACAGCCCGCAGGCCCGGCGCTGGGCCGCGCTGACGGCGAAGATTCCAGAGACCGAGCTGACCGCCATCGCGCAAGAAGAGGGCTACAAGCATCTGGCAGACCACCACCGAGGCCGCTGCTGAGGGCGACCCCACCCCCGCTTACGTCATCCTGGGGGCCAACTCCATCGAGCATGCCGACGGCGTCTCCCGCGCCGTCATCCGGTTGTTTAAAGGAGCGACTCTCCATGACCTCATCGAGGAGTTTGCCGAAGTGGGCGTCAAACGCGCCACTACCCAGGAGACACGGCGGAACTTGCTGAGCTCTCTACGCGATGCCGAGGCTAAGCTCCAGGCTGCCGAGAGGGCTGCCGGAGAGACGGTCACGCCGCTGTTCCGCACGCGGAACGATGCGGAGATCGAAGACTCCGACATCATTGAGGCCTTCAGCCACGTCGCCAAAAGTTATTACAGTAACGAGGCGGAGGGCAAACACACTCGACGTTATGTCCAGGCGCTGCGCCAGGCGGTCATCGGCTCCGGAGCCTTTAAATGGATCCATGCGTTGGGGGCTAAGCTGGGCAATGTGATGAAACGTGCCGAGATGATCCGCCAGGTGCGAAAAGGCCCCGGCTTCACCCCGGAACTGGAGGCCCTTATCCGCCAGTCCGTGGGGTTGAAGGACACCGCAGTATCCCCGCCGAGCGTGACACCTAACCAAAAGCAGGTGTATGTGGAGAGCACCTCATTCAGCCTCGCACCCTCAAATCCCGAGCGGGACAGCCGACCTCTTGCTCCCCTTAAGATTAGCACATCAGCTCTGATGGGCTCTCGTGGGGAAATGCGCAAACAAGTGCGTGACTACATCGCAGCCAATCTGCAAGGCAAAGTCCTTTTCAATAAAGATACTGGCTGGGGCATCGGATTTAATTCTGAAAGCAAGGCTGAATCTGTGTCAAAAGCACGCAAAGAAAAAACGTTTCGAGCCGGGCTGCAAATCGAAGAAATCACCCAGCAGGCGGTTCTGCTCGGAGCCACGAAGGTGGAAGAAAAAAGGGCGCATGATACCTCCCGGTTCCATTATTTTGCCATGCCCGTGGAGATTGACGGGACGCTGTCTACAGCCTGGTTTAATACTCGGGAATTGCTAGAGAGCGGCAGGCACATGTTCTACGAATTTGGCCTTTTTGAAAAAAGTGAGGCCCAAGCTACTCAGGGGTTAGGACAGGGCGCACAAGGCATCCTGTCGGCGGCCCCTCAGCCTGGACCTCCCCTAACCATTGGCGATTTCATCGGAGAAATCAAGCACACACTTCCTGCCGCCATCAAGGTGGAGCAGGCTTCGTTTAGCCAGGTGGACAACACCTCATTCAGCCTGGCCTTCCATCCAAGGCCGGTGACTCAGGCGAACTACCAAAAGAAATTAGACGCCTGGCAGGCGGGAGAGAATTTGGGGCGTGTGCCAATCTCACTCGGCCTCACACCGCCTGTTTTGCGGGTGGCCGGGGCAGATGCCCGAGGGTTGTTCATGCCACCCTCCCTTTTCGATAAAGTCACCAAAGATGCCCATGCTGTGCCTGTGGAAGCATTGCGTGGTCTGCTCGATGCGCTCTATAATCCGGTAGCCGTTTTCCAATCGCGAACGAGGGCCGATAGTCTCGTCGTCCTGACTGAATATCAGGAGAAGGGAATGCCGGTAATTGCCGCCATCACTCTTGATAAGTCAGCGGGAGCAGACTGGATCATTAACGAGGTGGCGTCGATCTATGGCCGCCCAAGCCGCGACATCGCGGCAATGTTTGCAGAATCCCCCCTCTACATCAATCCACAAAAAAGCCTCGCGTGGTCGAAACAAGTTGGGCTGCAATTGCCCAAGCGTCCGACTCCCCAGCGAGGCCAAGGAAGTATCCCCGGACCCGAGGACGTTGTCAAGTGGATTGAATCCAGGACAAAGGCTTCGACCAACCCTGTGGCGCCAGGTGCAGTCAATGAAAACGGCCAGGCCAAGCCGGGTGCCAGCGACGGGAGAAGCGGCACGTCCTTCAGCCTGTCTCCCGCCCCCGCCACACTCCACTTCATTGACTCGAAAACAGAACAAGGTATAATCAAAAGTGATGAACACAGAAGCCCCGAAACCCTCTTCAAAACCCTCACCGGCCATGACCCCCGAGGAAATCGAACGGGCCCTGGAACAGATGCGAAACTGCCCTGGAAACCTGGGAGATCAATCCTCAGTCATTCCAGATTCGTGGCGTGGGCGCGTGAGAACGAAAGGGAGATTGATCCCGCCTCCTTCAAAGCCATAGATGAGGCCAATTTTGGAGGTGAGCATGCGATCTTTTTGGACACCCAAACTGGCCGCGTGGTCAAGCTGACCAAGCCAGGCCTCTTTGGTTACCATGCCGAGGATGCCGGGAGGTATCTCCAGCGCATGGCCTTGGGGAACCGGGCCTTCGGTGACGATGTCACCTTTGAAGGCGTGGTGAAGCTGCCTGGGGAGCATGATTACCGCGCCGTCATCTCCCAGCCCTTTGTGTTCGGCCGGCCTGCCACCCAGCCTGAGGTGGCGGACTTTCTCAGCACCAAAGGCTACCACCCTTATGAGGGCAACTGGGTGCACCCGATCCTGGGCATCACCGTGCGTGACACCATCACCGAAGGCAACGCCCGCATGCAGGACGACGGGACCGTCATGCCCATTGACTGGATCCTGGAGCCCACCCCGCTCGCCGACCTGCGCGCCGTGCGCGAGCTGACCGGCCAGGGCCGCGAGACCTCCTTCTCGCTGGGGCCTGCCACACCTTTGAATCCTCCACAGACACCTCTTGAACTTGAAAGCACCTATGATACCTCTCCCCATGATCCACAAAGACGGACGCCCCATGACACCGGCAGAAATGCTGGAAGCTCGCCGGGCATCATCGCGAGGGATGTCCTCGGAAGAGATCGGCGCATCGCTGGCCAGGAACCGCCAAGCGAGGCTCTCCGCGGAAACGCAGGAGACATCCAAAGGCAATATGCCACCCTCCTCGCCTGGGCAGAAGAAAAAGGATTGATCTTTGACCCTGCCCGGCTCGGCCCTGAGATGGATAGCCGGGGAGAGCACCGGGTGCATCGCCCTCTCGAAGTTCGGGATGCTGGAAGAGTTTTAAAAGTGACCTTGCCTAACGGTTCTGGCATGACTCGGCGTGCTCTTCGCCTGAGAGATGGCGGTGAAAAGCTCCTGGAAGATGATGCCCTGCCTGCGGAGTATCTCGAACGCTGGGAACTGCATAACGAATTGTTAGGTGACGATGCAAAGTTTGAAGGTATCCTCCAGACGCCTCAGGGTCCGGCCATCGTCATGTCGCAGACTTATGTCGAGGGCACCTTGCCGAGCGAAAAGGAAATTGAAACCGTCCTGGAAAAACAGGGCTGGCATCCCACAGGCGATGGCCATTGGCAACGCTGGCATGAAGGGCAGCTAATCGGCCTGGCCGATGTGAAACCTTCCAATTGGATCCGCACGGCCACTGGACAGGTCTTTGCCATTGATGTCATTCCCTTCATCCCTTCGGCAACGATCACCAAAAAGTGGCTGCCCATTCCCTCAAGCAAGTAAGGATCAAAGAGTTAGACTTCATGTCGCCTGCCGCCATCCGCTATCTTTCATGTTCACTTCTTGAGTCCTTCGAATGAGATCCAGGTATACCCTGGATCGTTACTCCTTAAATTGACCGCTGGACCGATCAGTAGATGAGGGGAGAATCATGAAGCCCGATCTGCCAACGGGGGCCAACGCCATGACCCGCCTGGGCATCCCGGTGCAGGAGGCCTTCGAAACCCAAGTGGCCGACTTCCAACGCCAAGCCAGAAAGGCAGCGCTGCGGGGGCCTGGCACGACGCTATCGCTCGGCAGGCGCTGCTGCTCGCCATTTCTGGGGGGGGGACGAGGTGCTTTTTTGCGGCGGACTTCAGGATTGGTCATGGCCTGGCATCCGCTTGCTACCATCCTCCCACTTAAAAAAGCGGTCTTTTTTCCGAGAAAAAGGCATGGCAGGAATGAGATGGATTTGTATGATTTGGGCATGATTTTGCTCACCCCTGCCCGTGTTTGGCTCCTTTGGATCTGGCTGGCGGTTCTGGGCTTGTCGGGGGTGGCTTGGGCGCAGAAGGCGGAAACGGGCACGGAAAGAAGAACGAGCGCAGCAGCGGAGAGGGTGTATCAGATCGGGCTGGCCCAAGCGATGCCCGAAGACGGGCCTCAGGATCTGAAGGCGGCGGTGGTGCCTTTCAAGCAGGCGGCGGTGTTGGGCCATGCAAAGGCGGCTTTCCTGCTGGCGCAATTTTATTTTGAGGGGGAGGTGGTGCCCAAGGATGAGGTGGAGGGCATGCGGCTGTTGCGTGCTTCAGCCGCACGGGGGCATGGGGATGCGCTGATGGATCTGGCGGAGCGTTTATACCATGCCGGCGGAAGCGGGGATGCTGAGATGCTGAGCTGTGCCACCCAGGTGGCGGAGCGCGGCCATGCGAAGGCGCAATACTTGCTAGGAACACTGCACGATGAGGGCCGTGTGGTGAAGAAGGACCCGGCGGCGGCGCTGCAATGGTTCCTGAAGGCGGCGGCGCTGGGCTTTCGGAAGGCCCAGTTCAATGCGGGGGTCCATTACGCCTTGGGGAAGGGGGCGGCGAAGGATGAGGCGGAGGCTGCTTGGTGGTACCGCCAGGCGGCGGAGCAGGGCGATGAGCTGGCTCAATACAACCTGGGCGTGTTTTTTTCCAAGGGGCGGGGCGTGGCGCAGGATGCGGCCAAAGCGGCACGCTGGTACACCCGCGCGGCTGAGCAGGGGATGCCAGAGGCAGCACGGAACTTGTCCATCCTGCATTTTACGGGCCGGGGGGTGGCGAAGGACCTGGGGAAGGCCTGCCTGTGGCTGCTCATCGCGGACCGAATGGGGAGTCCCACCGCCGCTGCGGAGGTGAAAGAGCTGGAGGCTGCCGGGCTGACCCGCAGCCAGCGGGTGGAGGCGGAGCGCCTCGCTGCTGAGTTTACCCCTGTGAAGGAGCCGGATCCTTTCAAAGCTCCGGTCCTGGAGGCAGCGCCCGCCAGCTCCGCCGCTCCCGAACCCGCCCCCGCCGACCTGGCTGAAGCCCGCCGACAGGCAACCGCCTTTGTTCCGGTGCCGGAGAAGGCCGAAGGGCCTGCCCAGGGGGGAATGACGGAGGAAGAAGTGGAGCTTGTGAGGAAGGCGGCCGAAGGCGGCCATGCCGAGGCCCAGGTGAAGATGTCCCGCCTGTATCAGAGCGGCCACCGCGTGCCCAAAGACAATGCCCAGGCGGCGAAATGGGCGCGTAAGGCGGCCGAACAGGGCCATGCCGACGGCCAGCACAATCTGGCCCTAGCCTACTTTTTTGGCTACGGCGTGCCCCAGGATGCCGCCCTGGCCGTCCAATGGGAGCAGAAAGCTGCCGTGCAGGGCCTAGTCGCGGCTCAATACAGTCTGGGGCTGCATTACCGGAACGGGCTGGGTGTGTCCAAAGATGCCGAAGCAGCCGCCCGCTGGCTGCGCAAAGCGGCGGAACAGGGCCATGTGGATGCCCAGCTCATGCTGGCCATCCACTCTACTGATGCCCTACAGCCCGCGGACCTCCTCAGCGCCTGCCGCTGGGCTCTCATCGCCCGCGCCAACGGCTCCACCCGCGCCCTCAGGCTGCTGGAGTTTCTGGAGCCCGCCCTCTCCCCCGCCCAGATGGCCGAAGCGCGAAGCCAGGCCGACGCCTTTGTGCCTGTCCCGGAGAAGGCCGATGCGCCCGCCGCCCACCCCGCCCAAAGCCCATCATCCGCCGACAGCCCGCCTCTGACGGAGCAGATCAAGTCCCTGCGGCGCGACGCCGGGCGTGGTAACGCCGAAGCCCAATGGACTCTGGCAGAGCGGTACCGGACGGGGGATGGCGTGGCAAAAGACCCCGCAGCAGCCGCCCGGTGGATGCGCAGGGCGGCGGAGCAGGGCCATGCTAGGGCGACCCCCATGCTGGGCCACCTTTACTTCACCGGCGAGGGCGTGGAGGCGGACCCGGTGGAAGCCATGAAATGGATGCTCCGTGCCGCCGAATGGGGAGATGCCAACGCCCAGTGCGTCGTCGCCCGGGCGTACGGCCGCGGGCGCGGGGTGAAGCAAGACCCCGCCGCGCAGTACCAATGGCATCTCAAAGCTGCCGCCCACGGCCATCCTGAGGCGCAGTACGGTCTGGGCGTCAGCCTGATCCTAGGAGATGGCGTGCCGAAAGACGAGGAAGCCGCCGCCGCTTGGTTTCTCAAGGCCGCCAACCAGGGCCATGCGGAGGCACAGATGAACCTCGGCAGCCTGTATGGCCACGGCCAGGGTGTGCCGCTGGACTACATGCAGGCCTACCGCTGGATGCTGATCGCCGCCGCCCAGGGCACCGAGGGCGCGGCCCCCCATGCCAAGACCATCGAGAGTGTCCTCACCCCGGCGGAAAAAGCCGAGGGCAAGCGCCTCGCGGACACCTTTGTGCCAGTGCGTGAGAAGTGATTTGGGGATCGAGGAACAGCGGGGAAATGACTGTTTTCTGATCTCCAATCCAACCACGTTGTGCTAGCATAAGCCGCTTACGCAAAGCGCCTCCCGTTCGTATTCCCACGCTCTGCGTGAGGCATTACATGGGCCCTGAATACCTCCGATATTAGATTCCTTTTTAGGCGGAAAAGCCCCCTGCGAGGAGGGCTAAAAAAAACGAGAGATTTGCGCTCGAAGGGGGGGGGCTGGATGGGAACGCAGAGCGGCGGGGCGTTTCTTAGCCCGGTCTTTCAAGGCCGGGATGGAGGCCAAAGGGCCGTGCGGAGTGTTTGAACCCAGTCGCCGAGCGACGACCGCCCCCCTCCCCCTTTCTGAAGTTTCTTTGACACACAATCGGTTCGACCGTCGCTCTGCGACTCTTTTCAGAACCACTGAACCCCGAGGTTCAATACCCGGCCTTGAAAGGCCGGGCTAGGAGACGAGCGTCGCGCTGCGACTTTGGGAGTCATGCCGAGGCAATCGGCATCAGGCTACCTGAGTCGCGAGTCGCCAAGCGGCTTCGCCGAGTGACCGCGGGAAGAGGGTGGCCAAGCGGGCATCACGTTTACCATCGAGACGGTGGGTGTCTTGTGCATGGAAGATAGGCCGGGCGGAAATGAAGCAGATATCATAACTCGTTTTTTGTTAGGCTCATTGAAGTTGACAGCAGTCGCGGAGCCTCGACCTCCGTCATTTGACACATGATCCCGCGACGGATACCCTTCTCAATGAGCGTACAGGGAAACCCCTTACTCAAGGAGATCTCGAATCTCTCGTGGACCGATTTGACTCCCGAAACAGTGGAGTCGGTCAGACAACACTTCTTAGAAGCCTTGTCACCGGAACAGCAAGCCGAAGATCCCAGTCCGATTCAGGCCTTCACCCTGTATTTCAAGACCCCCAACCCTCTTCTACCGAGCTTGATGACGGGTCGTCTGATCACGATCTGGTGTCTGTGGCACGGAGTCTTTACTATAGCCGAGCACCGGAAGGCGCTGGAGACCTACCGCCAAGGCGAGTGGGTGACGCCCTATCCGGATCGGCCGAGCGGCTCGCCACCGCCCTTACAGAGACGACCCGACACCTGAACGAAAAGCAGCCCGGCCTGCTGAATGAGCGCACGCATCTCTTCACCACCGCCGAGGCCCTGCTGGACTCAGACTACGCCTGCAGCATCCCTTCACCCCGGAGGAGATCGCCGGCATTCGCCGGGCCGAGGGCTTTTATGATCGTGAGACGGGGCACAGCTTTGTCATCGCCGAAAACACCGCCCTGCGCCCCGGAGAGACCGTGGTGCAGGCCCTCAGCCGCGTGCTGCTGCATGAGCGGATGGGCCATGATGGTTTACATCTCTTGTTAGGCCTAAAAGACAGACGGAAGACCTAACGCTGGGCCGTGCTCGCCCATGATGGAAGAGCGAGAAAAGAGCCTCTGCACGGCTGACGACCGTTCTCCTGGAGAGCTCCACTGGATCATGAGCCTGCGCCACGGGTCGCAGGTCTCCAGCTTGAGAAGCCTTGAGCCTCAAGATTCAGCACGCAGCTACACAAGCAGGGCTGAGCTCAATCTTCCACTAGGCTTGCGGTGATCCGGTCAATCAAGCCTAACAATAAGTGCGATTTCTAAATACCACTTCATTCAAAAAAATATTCGAACCAGACTCCGCCGTGACCCAGGCACCCCTGCATTTAAGGAATGAGGTGCAGGTCGTAACCTGCCAGATCCAAAACAATCCATCATTTCGTTTGTCATTGCATTATGAAAAGTAACAAAAAAAAGCCAACTCAAAGTACCTCTTATCAAGAGCTTGTCATCACCATCAGCGGCAGAAAGGCGGGCCTGTTGATTCACGTGCTGGTCTTCACCAGCGTCGGCTTGTCCCTGTTCCCCCATGTGCCGGGGATGCCGCAGCCCAGCGCGGGGGCCTTGCCTCCGGCTCAGTCTCACATCGTCAGCAGCCTGGGTGCAAAATAATCAAAAAATTTGCAACGACTCCCCCCGGCTTCGCTCGGTGCTGATGCATTCCCTTTTTAAAGGCCTGTTATTCACAACGGGTAACAGGCCTTTGAATAAACCATGAACACCCCAGTCGTCCCCCTTGTTAACACCAGCGCTATGAACTCGACATCCTCCATGACAAACGATCTTTCAGCGTCCGCTCGCCGCATCGGTCTGGTGCCGCCGATGAAGTTCCAAAGGTCGAAGCTGTTTCATGCATTCAGAGCCTTGACTTGCAGCGTCCTGCTCCTCTCCACAGTGACGAGCCCCGCCGCTGTGAATGAGATCAATGCCTGCGTGCCTCATCCAGACCTCATTGAGGTCCTGAACGGAAAAACATGGAAGGCCACGGCGGCCATGTTCGCACCGGTCAATGAGATCAATAACCCTTGAGCCAGGAAGCTCTTTCTTCACCTCCCAGGCCGACTCGGAGATGATCGAAGAGCTTTTCATCAACACCGATGCGGTGTGGGTGCCTCCCCCCCTTCGGTCAGATCCCTCGGTCGAACGCTCTCCCGATGACTCGGCCTGAATGATAAGTCTGAGGTCCTCCCGTCCTACGGATCTCAGACTCTGATAACCCTCCCCCCCACCCCACCACCACAAGTATGCAAAACAGCATGAGAACCGCCGTCAAACGCCGTGAAACAGCACCCGTCGGCGCCAAGTCGAAAGCCGGGCAACGTGCCAAAAGCGCCGATATCCGCCAAGAACGTCAGCCCCGCCGGACGGAACCGATTCTATATCTTACCGATCCAATCCGCTTCCTGACCAGCGGCTCAGAAGCCTGCACTCCCCGCACGAGCCGGGCCAAGGGTGCTTTGATCGAGACCCCGGTCTTCAATGCCAGCAGCATTACGATTGTGGCCCCCTTCAGTGGCACCTCTCCCGAGTCCTATGCGGTGGCACAATCGCTCGCATCGATCCTGTCAGAGGTCGAGCTGCATCCAGAAACACGTGCTGCGCACATCCGCCGTGCCGCAGGTTTATTCGGTCATTACAAACGCCTCGCGGTGAATGATCCCTTCCGCTGTCACAACACCGCTTCGGCCTATTACTCCATCATCAAGGCCGATCACAAAGCGGCCTTTCATCATGGATTTGCCGCCTTGGAAGCCAGCAGTAGCCGCCCGGTGTCTGAACGCGCTCAAGCGCAGCGCATGGCCTGGAATGCCCTCTCTTCAGCAGCCCTCCGCTGTGGCCAATTCCGAATCGCACGCGATTACGCTGGCAAGGCTTTTGACTTGAGCCCGACGCTGCGCGCTCTCGCCAGCCTCGTGGAGTGTGACCTGGCGCTAGGGGTGAGCTCATCCGCGCAAAGAGAGTGGATTGCGATCCTGCTGCAAAGGGAGCCGCAACTGATGGCTCGTCTGCGCGCCACTCCGAACAGTCCCCTCGCTCACGCGAATCCAGGTCTCTTCTGTAGCTCAGGAGTCCGCAGCAGAGTCCGCTCGAGGAGCGATTAGCCCCCACCACCCCTCGGGCCTCACGCGCAAGCGACCTTTTTTACTCAGGGCTCAGGTGCCTCACCTCAGTCAGTGGATTTTCCATGTCAAAAACTGCCAGTTAACACCCATTTCCCCCGCTTAGTCATGATGAGTTCCGCCATCTTCAGTGCCGTGGCTGCTGCAGGCATCGCCAACCATACCGGACTTCTTCGCAACATGTTCTTTCAGAACAACATCTTGGATGCCAAAGACCGAGCAAGTTGTTTTCATGTTTACGAAGAAGGTGTCCGTTCCGTCGTCGAAGATTCATTTTATCAAGAACTTCCCCCAGATCGTCTCCAGCGGATCCAGACCCAGATCGAGAGATTGGGATTTCTCAAGTGGTCTCCTGAAGATCAACAAAAGACTCTTCGGCTGCCGCCGGAGCAACAGCCTGCCGCGCTACGCGCTCTCAGTCAGCTCCTGGAGCCTAACAAACTTAGCAAAGTGTTCCGCTCATGCGCGAAAAAATGGGGGTATCGAAGGTGGAACCGACCCACCCAAACTGAAATTCAGACCCAGACCCTCTTCAGCAATGACGAGAGTGAAGTGACCCTGCAGAACATCCCGGCCCCCACGCGGCTGACCCGCCAAGGCTGCGAGTGGCACCTTCAGGAACTGACCCGCCTCTTTGAGACTTCTGTCTCCACGACCTATGATCGCCTCAGCTGGGCCCAACAAAGACGCTCTCGTTGTGAACGGCTGTTGAAGTCGAATCAAATGACGCTGTCGGAGAAGCGTGTGCTACGAGCTCATCTCAAGCCGCTCACGGAGGTCATCCAAAAACTCAAGGTCACTAAGCGTGCCTGGGATAGTCTGGTGATCATCATCACGAAGCTCGTCCATGACGGCGACATTCACCTCCAGCAGCTCTCCTCATGGGGGCTGGATGAACTCATCCCCTGGGTCGAACAAAAGCTGCAAAGCTCACCGTGGAAGACCCTGTCTCATGACAGCGCCTCCCCCGAGGCTGAACGGCAGCGCCAAAAGCAGCTTCGCGACAATCAGCTAGAGCAATACAAAAATGGCCAAAAGGTCATTCACGGCTGGCTGGAGCGCCTCCCGCCGGAGCTGCGCCGCTTGGATTTTTAGTCCCCTTGGGTTAGGCCGGGGTTGGGGTCCGATCTGCCCACGATCAGGCCTATCGTTAAGCCCACACCTTGCCTCAGCGCACCCCGAGCAAGCGCGACCCCTCCGCCCTCACCCATGGACGGCTCCGCTCCATCCTTCCTTGAACGCCGCGCGTGGAGGCGTGAAGAGCCGTCCACCGATCAAGGTGCATTCGTGCGCACGATGCGAGTCCGGAATTGAGGCTGGTTCGAGAAGGAGCTCGAACTGACCGTCGGCAGCCTCGGGGATCATCACGGAGGCTGCGGGAATGGCGGCGGTCAACTCAGGAGCCCGGGTGACCTCCCTCGTCACCAAGGCCGCAGCCGTGGAGCCTTGACGCAAAGAGAGATCGGCAGGGCCAGGGAGGATCAGGCCTCTTCACAACTCGCTGGATAAGAGAGGCTACTGGAGATACTGAGTGCCGCCAGAGGAAGCCGTTTGGGGCAGGTCTTTGGAAGCGACTGGAGCAGTGCTGTTTGTGTCCCTGCCCGTTCCGGTGGCCTGGCTCGTCCTGCTTGAGCCCTGAGACGACGTTGCTTTAACGGCCTTTCTTTCCCCTGCGAAATACTCATGCGCAAAAGAGGTGGTCCAGAAACCCCATGAATCCGAGGTCATCCGAATGCCTGACACACGGTGTTGCGAGTCGGTGATGATGCGGGCGGAACACCCCAGAGTGACTTAAGTGGGGGCCGTGTAGGTGGTGGTGGCATAGATGGTGCCGCCCCCGAAGCTGTTGGGCACGTAATTGGCCCGGGTGTTGGCATACCCCGGGAGCGTGAAATCTGACTCAGGAGAGTTCCAATCGTAAATCATGCCGCCACCACCTAACCGAAAGCTCGACCGAGGCGGTCCGTGGTTAAGCCAAAAGCGGTCAGGGCTCTTGCCTTGATACTAGGTGTTGAGGGCCTGCTCAGCCTCTTTGTAAGAGGCACACGAGCATAACGCGAAAGCCAGGATCGGGAGAATCCATTTCATGGGCGTTGGATCGCAGATGGGTTGAGATGTCGTTAAGGGAGGGCGATGAGCTCTTTGATGATGCGCAGGCCATCCGCAGAATTCTTTGCCATGGAATCGTCTCGAACCTTTGCACCCGTAGGAGACAGCAGGAAGAAACGAGGGCGCTCCATATTGGTCCCCCCTGAAATTTCAGCCAAGTCTTTGTTCCCTACAGGAACGACTACCACGATGAAGTTTTCTTTGATGAGCTTCTTCGTTTCATCCAGATCGGTGAAGTATTTGATCTGCAAACCTTGGTTGTTGTAGTCGCCGCGCGGGTCGTGTGCGACGAGGAAAATACGTTTACCTTCTGCCTGTGCTTTCTTCTTTGCGGCATCCAATGAGCGACCTGGCGCAAAACCAAAGGCGGCACGAGCATCAAAATCAGCAGCTGGGCTGTAGATGGAAATCGTCAGAAGAAGAGCAATAAACGCAAAGATGTTTTTCATAGGGGCTTCACGCTAGCACGGGTGTCAATATTACCTCTCATTAAAGAGCAATCATCCGCTGGAGTTCCACACGCTGTGCGAGTCTAATGGATTCAGCCGGTTTCAAAAGAGTCTCCCTCACGTGCTTTGTCCCTTGGCTTAGCCCTAGCGTGTTAGCAGCGGAGTTCCAGAAGCAGCGGAGGCCGAGGCCATCCGGACTCCCCCTCTCGGTTGGACCAGTCGTCATGCAGCGGTGCATCCAGGTGGATTTCGGCAGTGACGACTCGCTTCCTGACTCATGTGCAGGCAGCGGCCATGAATCACCTTGACATCGGCTTCACCGATCCCCCGCGTGTGCGGCATGACTCCGGTGGAACGCGCGGCTCTGCTCTACGAGGACATCGCTGATTTTCGGCGGGATCTGGAGGCCCATCTCCTGCAGGGGTATGTGCACTCCACACCTGAGGCTTTCGTGATGGCGCGGCCTGTCTGCGCGACGGCGCCTGAGGTGGAGATCGTGAATCCCTGGCATGCCTTTCCGCGTGAGCGGTGGGATGCGTGGTGGATCTGGCTGGCGGCGGGTGACTTAGCCTCCCTGATGCCTCTGTTCCCCTATGAGCTGCCGTGCATCGGCTGGCAGCGCTGCTGGAAGGGGAGGCCTAACATGAAGTTTTACTCCATGAAGGCGATCAAAAAGCGCTTGATCTTTGAAAAGCTAATCAACAGGGAGGTGAATATGGATATCGGGCCTAACTTTTTATCAGTTCAAACAGCCACCGATGGCTCACAGTGGAAAGCTTTCCCGGCCTACCCCTGCGGGAGTCTCTCCCTCCTGAATAACTCGGGTGAAGACATTCACCTGAAGCGGGCCGGGGAAAGCGATGCCAGTCGCATCCTGCTCCTCAAGGCTGGCCAGGCATGGCTGTGTCGAGTCACCAATGCTCAGGAGATCCAAGTCCGCCGTGCGGACGCCTCCAGCACGCAAGTCACCCTTCACGCGGAGGCCGAGTAACCCATGCTGCCACCGAAATTTGCATCCATGAGCGGAGGTAGCCAAGGGGCTGAAGGGAGTGCTGTGTCCATGCCGGGGGTTTTCTTTGTGGCGACTCATGGCAATGACAGCACGGGCGAGGTGGGGAATCCGGCGAAGCCGTGGCAAACCGCGACTGCGGCCCACGCGGCGGGAAATGCGACGGGGTCCAAGTTTGTGATGTGGCTGGGTTTAGGGACATACTTCCTCGACTTAGACCCAGGCGAAAACATTTCTGAACATCTCACCGCCGTCCATGGCCTGGGGTGCGGTCGGAATTTCGACTTAGCGGGAACCGTTCTTGTCTTGCGTCCGACTTGGGCGGCGACTCCGACCGTCACGAATGAAAATGGAGCCTCGGGGATCAGCGTCACAAATCTGGTCTGTTACGATCTGTTTCTGGATGCCCGCCTGAATGGCCAGGAATCGAATACCACGGATGACGGCAGTTACTCCAATGGCAATGCCGGACTGATTTACGCGTCCTTGTATGGTTGTGGACTGAAGATCCAGTCTCTCCCAGGCGGAGGTGGCAGCGCACCGGGATATGGGGGGGTGATCGATATCCGAGGCTCGGGCTGGTATCTCCAAGAAATCCAGTCTGTGGACTCCGTGATCCTGGATGGCGGCGACTGTTACGGCGGCGAAATCACGGGCAGTCCGACGATCACACTCGCCCGCTGTTCCTACTCATCCTTTGCCAGCTGGTCGATCTCCAACAACCTGGGAGGCAATGCGGCCTACTAAATTTTATGTTCATCGTCACTCCACGCGTTTTCTTCGCACGCCTGACCGAGCCGGAAAAGGTGGCTCTATTCACGGCCTGCCTCTCCGATGCGACGATCCTCCGGTGGGTCGTTGAGTTCGCTATGTCCGAACGCATTCGCTCCGACAATGCCGATCTCGTAACCGGACTCCAAGCCCTGGTGACCGCAGGTCTCCTGACGGCTGAACGTCAAACCGAATTACTCGCCTAATATGGGAAGTGCGCCCAAGCCGGAGGGGCCATCCCCCACCCAAATCAAGCTGGAAAAAGCCCAGCTCAATCTCGTGAATCAGCAGCTGGCTGACATGGAGCGTGCGCGCCTACTGCCGACGCCTGAAGCGCCTAAAGCTCTCCCAGGGTTAAACCCTGGCGTCACGCAATCCTCCCAGGATCAGGAGCAAGCGGCGATGCAGGCCCGACGCCAGTCTCTACGCCGCACGGCACCGGCTCGCTCGACGATCTTCGCGGGGGAAACCAGCCCTAAAATCGGAGGCAACAAAACACTTCTCGGATGAACCTTTCCCCCCCTGAACTGAGCCGCAAGCTGCTGGAACGCTATGAGGCGCTCAAGGCCTTACGCGCCCCCTGGGAGACGCTGTGGGATGAGATCTCCAGATACGTCATCCCCCGCCGCACGCCGGGACTGATGACTACCGCTACGCCGGGCACAGACAGCCAGGATCGTTTGTTCGATACCACGGCCATTCAGGCCTGCATGACGCTGGCCAATGGACAACTCGCCTGGATGTCTCCCATGGAGACGCCGTGGTTCAGCTTTGAGCCTGCGCACGGTCTTGAGGATGATGAGGCGAAGCGCTGGCTCTCCAAGTGCACCACCGTTGCGCGTGAGGAGTTGGCCACGTCCAACTTTTACACGGCTGTCCACGAGTTCTATCTGGACCGGGGCGCGTTCGGGACCGCCTGCCTGTATCTGGAGCCAGGGAAAAAGAAGAGGCTGAATGCCCAGGTCTGGCCCGTGGGGTCCTTCGTCCTCGATGAAGATGACGAAGGCAACGTGGACACCGTGATGCGCTGTTTCAAGCTGACCGCTCGACAGGCGATCCAGAAGTTTGGCCAAGAGAAGGTCTCCAAAAAGATTCAAGAGCTTGTCGAGAAAGGCGGTGCGAAAGCTCATGAGCGACTGGAGTTCATCCACGCCATCTATCCGCGTGACGATGCGGAACGGGATAAGTCAAAGATGGATGGGCCGAACATGCCGATTGCCTCGGTCTATTTCGAGAAGGACGGCGGCCATATCTGCTCGAATTCAGGCTATGAGGAAATGCCTGTCTTTGTCTCCCGTTACCTGGAGTGGGGCAGTGCGACAGGCTGGCTCTACGGCTGGTCTCCCAGCTACTCGGCGCTGCCTGAGGCACGCCAAGTGAACTTCCTTCAGATGATGATGGATGCGCTGGCGGAGAAGATGGCCTTTCCTCCCGTGTTGGCTCCTGAGGAGCTGGAAGGTGAGATCGATCCCAATGCCATGGGGGTGACTTACTTCTCCAAGGACATGCAGCAGGGAAACATGCCCAAGGAGTGGATGACTCAGGGCCGCTATGACATCGGTCTGCAGCGGATCCAAGAGCGGCAGAGAGCCATCAAAGAGGCCTTTCATGTGGATCTCTTCCAGATGTTTGCCCAGCTGACGAAGCAGATGACGGCGCGGGAGGTGGCGGAGCGGTCCCAGGAGAAGCTGATCCAGTTCAGCCCGACCTTTGCACGCCTAACCACCGAGCTGTTCAATCCGCTGCTCGAGCGAAGTTTCGGGGTGTTGCTTCGGTCGGGCGCCGTGGGGCAGGTCCCACCCTCCATGGTGACCCCTGTGAGCCCGACCCAGGGCTTCGTGGCTCCGCCCAAGGTCCGCTACAGCTCACGCATCGCGCTCTCTCTCGCATCGTTACCCTCCATCGGGTGGATGCGGACGGCTGACCGGTTAACCCAGGTTGCCAGGATTGCACCAGGGGTATTGGACAACTTCGACTTCGATAAGCTGGAGCGGGCCGCAGCGCTGGCGGATGGCCTCGATGCGGATGGCCTCGTGCCCATCGCTGACCGCGATAAGATCAGGCAGGCACGGGCCGAACAGCAAGCCCAACAGCAGCAGATGGAGCAGGCGGCAGCAGCGGCGGATGCAGCCGCCAAGGTCGGGAAGATCCCCACCGATTCGCCCATCGGCAAACAACTGGAGGGCGCCATGAACCCGCCATGAAAGAGGCCCAACTGAAAGACGATCTCGGCAAATGCTATGCCCGCGTCTTCCTCGGCAGCGAGGATGGCAAGCGCGTGCTGGCGGACTTGCTGGCGAAGTTTCCACCCAATGCCGTGCGCTTTGATCTCTCGAATCCCGAGCCGCTGAAGGCTGCTCTCAAAGACGGGCAATGCTCCGTCATCAACGAAATCGAACAAGCCGTAAAACACGGCGCAACTCTCGCAGGACTGCCATAGCCATGAACGACGACCACCCCACCATCAAAATTGAGGAGCCTGCACCGGGTTACCTCATCATCACCGGACACTCCCCACGCGCCCTCTTTGTGGAGGGTAAGGGCCACATCATCCCGCCTGATGCCTGCATCATCCCCGCTGAAATCCCCACCGCTCTGCTGCGTGCCATCGCGGATGCGCGAGAAGGCAAGAAGCCTGCCGCTGATCCAGTGACTACCCAGACGGATAGCAGCGGCACGAAGGAAGGTGACAGCCAAGGCGGGGGCGATGACAACACCCCCGCCTTGCTGGAGCGCATCCTGAAGGTCTTGTCCGAAGGTAACATCCAGTTAGGCAAGCTCGCTGAGCGCCTCGGCGTCACCGCCGAAGAGATCAAGGCCCTGGATGGCACAGGCCAAGAATTCCACATTGCCCACGCGGGTTGGGTGAAACTCGGCAAGAAGGAGGGTGAAGCAGCATGAAACGGCGATTCGCATTCCTCTTTTCCCCTGAAGGTGAAAGCGCTGGCGGTGGGGGCGACGGCGCAGCGGCCTCAACACTTCTCAGTAGCGAGAGTCAGCCTCAGCAGCCCTCCCCAGGCGCAGGCGGCGGTGCAGATGCGGCGTGGTCATGGGCCTCCGAAGACGGCACCCTCAGCCCAGGCTGGCAGGACAAGCTGGGCGACGAGCTGAAGGGGAATAGCAGCCTCGCCACCATCCAGAGCCTCCCCGACCTCGCGAAGGCCTATGTGGCCACCAAGGGCCTCGTCGGTAAAAAGCTCGAGATGCCCAGCGCAGGGGCCAGGCCTGAAGACATCGCCAACTGGCGGAAGATCACGGGCGCCCCTGAGACATCCGAAGGGTATCGAGGCGATGCCAAGCATCTGCGACCTGAAGGCCTGCCGGAGGAGCTGTGGAATGCCGACGCTGAGAAGAAGTTCTTGGACATCGCTCACAAGCATCACCTGCCCCCAGCCGCAGTGAAGGAGATCCTGGGCTTCTACGGTTCAAGCCTTCTCGACACGATGCAGGCCAGCAAGGTAGATGAAGCCGAGATGCTGAAAGCCGAAGGCCTGAAGCTGCAACAGACCTGGGGTAAGGATTACCAAGCCAACATCACGGTGGCGGCCCAAATGGCGAAGATGGTCGGCCTGGACCCGATGACGGACCCCATCTTTACCAATGCCCGCGCGGTCGAGGCCTTCGCCAAGATGGCTAAGCTGGTCAGTGAAGACAAGCTGGTGACGGGTGAGCCCCCTTCCCTTTCCACCTCGGCCCGTGCCCGGGCCCATGACATTGTGGACCCGAAATCCACCTCCGTGATCTCTCGCGAGTATCGCGGTGAATTCGGGCCGGAGCGCCAATCCGCCGCACAGCAGCAGTATCACCACCTTCTCAAATCCCTCGAAGCCACACCATGACCCTTGAACAAGCCTTGACAGCCGCAGTCGTCGCCCTCGCAGGATGTGTGGGCGGACTCTTCACCTGGTTCGAAGGCCAATTCGCCCACGTGGCGGAAAAGCTGGAGGAATGCGAGCGCGATCGAGAAGCGCTCTGGGCCCGCGTGGCCAGCCTCGCCGCCGCCAGCGGCCTGGATGGCACGGACCTCCCCGCCGACTGACCGGGCATGACCAGGGGTCAAGGGGTCAAGGGGTCAAGGGGTCAAGGGGTCAAGGGGTCAAGGGGTCAAGGGGTCAAGGGGTCAAGGGGTCAAGGGGTCAAGGGGTC
>NZ_FUYE01000028.1 GCF_900167535.1 Prosthecobacter debontii | reverse complement strand
GCGCTTCCTTCCAGCTTACTCGCCGGACCTCAACCCGATTGAGAAGATGTGGAGCAAGATCAAGAACTCGCTGCGCAGCCTGGAGGCCCGCACACCGGAGCAACTAGATGCAGCCATCAGCGTAGCGTTCTCAAAGGTCACCGCCAAAGACGCCATGGGTTGGTTCGCTTCTTGCGGTTATAGCATTATTTAATATGCTCTAAAGGTATAGCGATTGTCGAAAAGAATTTTCGAGCCTTCAGGGTCAAGCTTGGTTGAATGAAAAACAGCAGAGAAGTGGCCCGCACACTCCGTGTGCGGAAAGCCCAGCTAGGCACACCCCAGCGCTATCCTTCTCTCTTTCACCTAGCCTGTGCCTCCTTATTCGAGGTCGGAGTCGTTGAAGCTCCTCCTCAGCCTTCCATACGGTCACCCGCACACGGAGTGTGCGGACCACTTCGCTCTGCGGCTGACACCTTATGGAAAAATAGAAACGCCGTCGGCTGACCGGAAACTCTTTTCGCCATGGGCTGCTTACTCACGCGTCTTGAGTCCTGCATCCGCACCGGCTCGCATCTCAGACTCCCCTCTTTTTACCGCCAAGGCGGTGTGGCGCTGTCGCTTCCCACTGTACTCCGGGACGCTTCGCGAGGATTAAGATCCCGCCCCAAACAAAAAGCGGTGTCGAACACGAGGTCCGACACCGCTCAAAGGCATTGGGTTAGTTCACTTGGAGATCAAGCCGGCACACCAGCCAGACCACCAGGGAGGCCGCCCAGGTTTTCATCGTCCTGAGCTGCTGGACGAGGCTCGGCGGCTTTAGGAATCGGTGGGGGTGCTGGGGGTTTGGGTTTATCCTTCGGCGGGTTGATCATGTAACCGTGATCCATGATCTCTTTGATCTGGCTGCCATCGAGCGTCTCATACTCAAGGAGAGCCTGGGAGATGGCATCCAGCTTGGAGCGGTGATACAGAAGGATTTCCTTGGCCTTGGCATAGGCTTCATCAATGAGGCGCTTCACTTCCTCGTCGATCTTCTGGGCAGTGGCACCGCTGTAGTTGCGGTTACGGGCCAGATCACGAGCCAAGAAGATGGCTTGCTCACCTTCACCGTATTCCACCATGCCCATTTTCTCGCTCATGCCCCAGGCACAAACCATGTTCCGAGCGATGGCGGTCGCCTGACGAATATCGCCCATGGCACCGTTGGTCACGTCGCCAAACTTGATCTCCTCAGCCACACGCCCCCCCATGGCGACCACGAGATCGTCCAGGAGTTCGCTCTTACGATGGGTGAACTTGTCTTCTTCAGGCAGCCACATGGTGGAGCCCAACGATGGACCGCGAGGAATGATGGTCACCTTATGGAGAGGATCGGTATGCTCCAGCACCTCGATGAGGATGGCGTGGCCAGCTTCATGGTAGGCGGTGTTTTCTTTTTCCTTCTCACTGAGTGCGAGGCTACGACGCTCACGACCCCAGCGGACCTTGTCACGAGCCTCTTCCAACTCAGGCGTGCCGATGGACTTCAGATTTTTACGGGCTGCGAGCAGAGCAGCTTCGTTGATGACGTTGGCCAATTCAGCGCCGGAGAAGCCTGGGGTGCCGCGGGCGATCTTGGAGAGATCCGCCGTTTCATTCAGCTTCACACGCTTAGCATGCACATTGAGAATTTCCTCACGGCCTTTGACATCGGGCAGGCTGACGGTGACCTGACGGTCAAAGCGGCCTGGACGCAGCAGGGCGGGGTCGAGCACATCAGGGCGGTTGGTTGCGGCGATGATGATGATGCCCTCCTGGGTATCGAAACCGTCCATTTCCACGAGCAAGGCGTTGAGGGTCTGCTCACGCTCATCGTGACCTCCCCCCATGCCATGACCACGATGGCGGCCAACGGCATCGATCTCATCAATGAAGATCAAGCACGGAGCATTCTTTTTGCCCTGCTCAAACATGTCACGCACACGGCTGGCACCGACCCCGACGAACATTTCGACGAAATCAGAACCGCTGATGCTGAAGAAAGGCACATCGGCCTCGCCGGCAATGGCACGTGCCAGGAGGGTTTTCCCTGTTCCAGGAGAGCCCACCATCAAGACACCTTTTGGGATCTTGCCGCCCAGTTTCTGGAAGCGCTTAGGATCCTTGAGGAACTCGACGAGTTCGCTGACTTCTTCCTTCGCTTCTTCCACACCGGCCACGTCCTTGAAGGTGACCTTGTTGCGATCTTGGGAGAGCATCTTGGCCTTGCTTTTGCCGAAGCTCAAAGCTCCGCGACCTGCGCTCTTGATCTGCTGGCGCACGAGGAAGTATAGCAGGAGCAACAGCACCAGGATAGGCAGCATGGACACCAGCAAGGTGCTCCACTGGTTGTTCTTATATTTAGGGACCAGCACGAGCCCTTTGGACTCCATGAGCTTCTGCAGCTCTTCTTTCTGATACTGGATGCTGACTGGCACGCTGAACTTCACGGAGCCTGGGGCGGCTTTTTCGTCAACGGCAGGGGCCAAGACGGGCTTCGTCTCGCTTGTAGTCGGGGCAGAACGGAAGGCATAACCTTCGATGAATTCCGCCGTGGTCGTGTCTTGCTGAATCAGCTCAAGGTCTTTGCTCTTGTCGATCTTATCGTTTTCGACAAGGTCGCGAAACTCCTTGTAGGAGATGTTTTGCGAACCCGCAGTCTGCTGGCTGGCCATGTAAGCTGATCCCATCAACAAGACGGCCATGGCGAGGAGGAGAAAGCCCCTCCAATTGAACTGCGGCTCTTGATTACGCCGGTTCGGGCTCTCGTTTTTGGGTGTTGGGTCGTCTGACATGAGGATGGATCAAATAGGAACGAAACTAATTACGAACGGCGAGCATACACGTCGCATCATCTTTTGCAAAACCGGATTCCTGCCCCCTTTTGAGGGGAAATACCGCTTTTATTTCCGCAGGCGATAAGGGGTGCCGCAATACATGCAGCGAAAAGTGCCCGTGAACAGGACGGAGAGGACGGCGGAACTGCGGTAAGAGAGAGGTGGGATTCGCTGAGCTTCCGCGTGTTTATGGCAACGCTTTTCCTGCAAAACCGTGCCGTGACAGAGTGTGCAGTGCAGCCGCTGCGCGAATAAAAAGCCAACGACGCGCATCCCGACAAATAAACCTAACCCACTGAGAGCCAGCCATCCATAATGGGCAGCCCCCTGTCCAAGCAGCAGGCAGCCGCTCACCACGAAGGTCATCAGGCCGATCCAAGACAAAGCCAAGACCAGGGACACCATCCAAATCCTGCCCGGCCGGGGATGCTGCCGCGCCTTACGCACTCTCGAGGTCTCCAGAGGGACGGGTTCAGCAGCTTGAAAGGTGGCCTTCATGGATCAAAACGATAAACAAACCCTCTGATTTTAATTAAATATTTATATTTTATATAAATTTATCAACTACTTAGTGCTTCAATTTGCTCTTGAAAACGGACTCATTGATTCGCCTCCTCGCGGCATGGTGGTTCTCCGATCGTGCGACCTTTTCAAGGTGGCTCATGACAGGATGTCGCGCGCATTTTGAGCCTCGTCGCCAAGGGCCGGAGCCTTCATCAACCCGCTGGTTTTGAGTTCCTTACCTTTCCCTCAGACCCCGCTTGGCGACAAAATGAAAAAGTTCTACATGGCGGGACAGACGCGTTTCTCTTCGAGGAGGTCGCTTGCGCTGAGCCGCTCTTCTTCGTATTCCAAGACAGCCTCCTGATGCTTCCTTCGCTCAATACCCTCAAGCTCCCTGACCTTTGGCAACATCAGGCGGTGAACCTGCTGCGGGAGGGAACCGACGTTGTCGTGAGTGCCCCTACCGGCGCGGGCAAGACCTTCGTCTTCGAGCTTTTGCATCAATCACGCTCCCTGACTGGCCAAGCTATTTACACCGTGCCGACACGGGCGCTGGCCAACGACAAGTATGCCGAGTGGAAGGAAGCACGCTGGAATGTCGGGATCGCCACCGGAGATGTCTCCGAAAACACCGGGGCTCCAGTGGTGGTGGCCACGCTTGAGACACAGCTTGAAAGGCTGGTCCGGGGGGAGGGCCCGGCTCTCCTGGTGATTGACGAGTATCAGATGATTGCTGACACCAGCCGCGGCAGTCATTATGAGGCAGCGATTGCCCTGGCTCCCCCCCAAACACGCCTGCTCCTGCTCAGCGGTTCGGTGGCCAATCCTGAAGATGTCGTCGGCTGGATGCGCCGTCTTGGCCGCTCGGCGGAGGTGGTGCAGACCAAGGAACGCCCGGTGCCGCTGGAGGAAGCTCCCTGGGAGGCGCTGCCCCAACGCATGGCACGGCATTTCGAGCATTTTTGGCCGAAGTTTGCCGCTGCCGTCATGCTGGCGGATCTGGCGCCCTTGCTGATTTTCTCACCGCGCCGAAAAGAGGCTGAAGCCATCGCTCGCAGATTGGCCGCGGATTTACCGGCGGGTGAACCGCTGGAACTCACCCCCGAACAACGAGGCGTCTGCGGTAAGGAACTGAGCTCGCTGCTGGAAAAGCGCGTGGCCTATCACCACAGCGGTTTGTCTTACGCCGCCCGAGCCGGGGTGATCGAGCCGCTGGCCAAAGCCGGGCAACTCCGCGTCATCGCCGCCACCATGGGGCTTGCTGCCGGGATTAACTTCTCCGTCCGCAGCGTGCATGTCGCCGCAACGACCTTCCACGATGGTAAAAGCGAACATAAGCTCACCCCGGATGAACTCCTCCAGATGTATGGACGGGCTGGTCGCCGGGGACTGGACGAAAAAGGTTATGTCGTCACGACCCGCCAAAGCCCCTCACTGATGGATGCGCGTGCCGCCCGTCTGCACCGAGGAGATCTGCTGGCGTGGCCCATTTTCCTGAGGGTGATGAAGCATGCCGCGCAGACGGAAGCGCATCCCTTCGTCGAAGCGGAGCGCTTTGCGGGGAGGCTGTATGCCAAAGTACCTCCCTTGCTCGGTCTGGAAGAGCACGCTCCGGACACTCCTGAGAAGACCGAAGCCAAAGCCCTTTTCGGGCTGGAAGCCACTGAGAAGCAAATCTTCAATTCCAAAGGCGAGTGGGAGCGCCGTGTCCATTCCCCAACGGAGTTTCTTCCCCTCAGTCAGGCTTGGTTAGCCGATATGGACCGCATTGCCCCCGCCCTGAGCGTGCCGGCTTTCGTGGCTCGTTTTGCCCATGGCATCGGCCGCGTGGGAAAGCTGGGGGAAAATCGCTATGGAGTGGAGATTCCCCTCGGGCAGCCCGAGGACACCTCCCCTGGCGAAATCCGCCCCACCAAAAGCCTGCGTCGGCTGCTGAAGCTTCCCCGGAAGCAAGAAACCCTGCCCGTGGAGGAAATCGAAGTCCTCCACGCAGCGACCTTGGCGACAGCCCTGCAGGCCAATCAAGAAGATCTGAAACCGCAGGAACTCCCCCAATTCCTAGAAAGCCGAGCCAAAGAAGGGCTGGTCTTTGCCGTGTTTGACCTGGGCGAGGTGAAAGTCCCGATCTACCGCGATTCTCTCGATTGTCCCATCGTGCAGCCTCGTGAACGCAGCATAGCCGTCAAAAACGCCACGGCTGTGAACGGTGAAAAGGCCACTCAGCCGAGCGCAGGCCGACAGCCCCGCCCAGGATCGCCCATCCATGCCTGGAGATCGCTCGGGCTCATTGATGAAGGCGGCGTGCCCACTCGGCGTGGCGAGATCTTCTCCTTCTTCCAGGGAGGCGAGGGCCTAGCCGTGGCCGCCGCGCTCGAGGATGAATCCTATCCAGTCGATGACCTCATCCTGCACATGGCCAATCTGCGCAGTGGCACCAAGTTTGACCTGCCCACGTCCTGCAGTTCAGAGAGGCTCGGGGCTGTCTGCCGAAACACTTACGGATTCATCAATCATAGCGGTTATCTGGAAAATGGGCTCCCTCCAGACTACGGCGAGGGTGCGGCGGAACTCCTCGGTGCCTTGCTGAATCCTGATCAAGCCGAGGGGCGTGAACCTCCGCCCGAAGTGGCTGAGGGCGACCTCTCTCGTGCCTACGTGGAGTGGCTGAGCCTCCTGCGCCACATCACTCATGCACCGACGCACCCCTGGAAACGGTGGCAGGCTCTCCAGGAGGAAACCCAACACGTGCTGAAACGCCACAATAAAACCCTGAGGCACTTGTTCCATCTGGACCTGCCCCCGCTGACCAATAAGCAGCGGCACGGGAAAACCCGGCACTATCTCCTTTCCAAACCGTAACTCCCCCCAGACACCCCACGGAAAATCCCTTGCCCCCCGGGGTAAAGCGTGTTCTCTGGACATTCCCAAACTCACCCCTCACCACCACCACATGACCGAACGTCGCGTCGTTATCACCGGAATCGGAACCGTCTCCCCCCTGGGAAACAACAAGGACGATTTCTGGAAAAACCTCCTGGCTGGCAAAAGCGGTATCCGCCGCATCCAGAGCATGGACACCACCAACTATGACTGCAAAATCGCGGGTGAAGTGGTGGACTTTGACCCCACACCTTTCTTCAACAACCACAAAGAAGCCCGCCGCGCAGACCGCTTTTTCCAGCTCGCCATGGCCGCTTCCAAAATGGCCGTCAAAGACAGCGGACTGAACCCTGACAGCCTAGACCCACATCGTATCGGCGTCATGGTCGGGAGTGGTATCGGCGGTTTGAGCACCATCGAAACTCAATATGAGATCCTGCTGAACAAAGGACCCGGCCGTGTTTCCCCTTTCCTCATCCCGATGATGATCACCAACATCGCGACCGGGATGATCGCCACCGAGTTCGGCTTCATGGGCCCGAACATGTGCATCACCACCGCCTGTGCCACCTCCAACAACAACATCGGAGAAGCCTGGCGCATCATCAAATTTGGCGATGCTGACGCCATCGTCTGCGGTGGTTCAGAAGCCTCCATCCGTCCTTGCGGCCTGTCTGGCTTCGCCAACATGAAGGCGCTGTCCATGCGCAATGACGATCCAGAAGGAGCGTCCCGCCCTTGGGATACAGGCCGTGATGGTTTCGTCATGGGTGAAGGCTCCGGTGTGGTCGTGATCGAAGAACTCGAGCATGCCAAGAAGCGCGGTGCCACCATCTACGCCGAACTCGTCGGTTACGGGGTGACGGCAGACGCCTATCACCTCACCGCCCCGCATCCGGAAGGTCTCGGTGCCTCCAAGTGCATGGAGATGGCCCTGCGTCATGCCAAGCTGAATGCGACCGATGTCAGCTATGTGAACGCTCACGCCACCTCCACCCCTGTAGGTGACATGTGCGAGCTGCGCGCCATCAAGCGCACCTTCGGCGCTTATGCCCAGGATGGTCTTCTGGTCTCCGGCACCAAGTCCATGACAGGCCATTTGTTAGGCGCTGCCGGTGGCATCGAACTCGCCGCTTCCATCCTCGCCATCCGCGATCAGGTCGTTCCTCCCACCATCAACGTGGAAAATCTGGACCCTGAAGTGGATGTGGACATCGTGGCCAACGAGGCACGACCAGCTAAAGTGAATGCCGCCCTGAGCAACAGCTTCGGTTTCGGCGGTCACAACTCCGCGCTTCTGGTCAAGAAGTTCGAGTAGCTTTTCCCTCATCATTAGCTCTGATCACCAAACCCGCGCAGCTACTGTGCGGGTTTGTTTTTGCCGTCAAACCAGGTCTCTGAAATGCTCGACAACACACGCAAAACCACTTTTTTATTCGATACTTGAATAGAGTTAAACGACGTCCCGTCGAATCTAACGAACCCAAGTTCATCACTATGAAAAATCTTATTGCCATCCTCGCTATCGTGACCGGCATCGGCTTTACAGTTCCAGTCCAATCCACCGCACGTGATTGGGGATACTCGGATCGTCGTGTTGTCGGTCGTTATCCTTGTGGAGAACCCATTTATGCCGTTTACACCGTCACCAAACGTGACAAGCATGGGCGTGTGCTCGAACGTGGTTGGAAGAGAACCAGTTCCAATCACAGTCATTGCCGAGCATGCTACGGAGGATCTGGAAGAGGTCGATATGATCACCACGACGACTATGATTATCGCCCCCCCATCCGAGTTCCTTTTTTCTTTGGCCGTTAACCGTCACTGAACAGCTTATCTCATCCGCCACCGTTCCTTTTAGGTTCTGTGGCGGTTTTGTTTTCTTGATTTGCATTTCCTGGCCATGCGTATCCCGTTGCAGTCATGCAGCCAGATACCACCCGCCTTCGCCTTGCCGCCATCCTGGGGTTGTCAGCCATCATTCTGGGTTCATTGGGGGCCCATGGAAAAGTTCATGACATGGTGGTCGCCGCAGGTGCTTTTGAAAACTGGAAGACGGCGGTCAGCTATCATCTCCCCCATGCCATCTTGCTAGTGATCCTGGCCTTGGCCGGAAAGGTGGGAGGCAAGCGCGGCACTTGGGCTTGGAATAGCCTGTTCATCGGGGTTCTGCTATTCAGTGGCTCGCTTTACACTCACGCCCTCACCCAAGTGAAGTGGCTGGTGTATGTCACGCCGATCGGGGGCGTGGGCATGATGTTAGGGTGGGTTTTACTGCTCTGTGCCCGGTGGCAACCCCGGGGGTGATCTTTGTTCTTTCCGCTTCTGTGTGAAAGCCCGTGATTGAGTCCCGGAGTCATCTCACGTATGGTTTCTTTTATTGCCAATGTCCCGCTCTCCTGTTCGCCCGCTTCCACCACCGGACCCTCCTGGTGACGGCAGGCCGTCGGCACGGAAAACAGAGTCGGATATCGCCTTACCCGCCCCGCCCTCTGCTCAACGGCCTTCTCGTAAACCTGGGGATAAAACCGGGCCTCTTTCGCATCGCGACGACATTCTCATTCCCGACTACACGCTGATCAAACGCGTGGGCTCGGGTGCGTATGGTGAGGTCTGGCTCGCGCAGAGCGTGACGGGAGCCTATCGAGCGGTGAAGATTGTCTGGAGAGAAGACTTCGAGCTCACACGCACCTTCCACCGGGAGTTTCTAGGCATTCAGCAGTTTGAGCCCATCTCGCGCGGGCACCCCTGCCTCGTGCACATCCTCCATGTCGGCTGGAATGAAGATCGCGGTTTCTACTACTGCGTCATGGAGCTGGCCGATGATGCCGAAGAAGGCCCGAACTTCGCCGATATCCAGACCTACGTGCCGCGCACTCTGGGAACCGACATGAAGCGCCATGGCCGACTGGACTTGGTCTTCTGTCGAGACGCCGGAGTCTATCTGGCTGATGCGCTGTATTACATGCATAACCGGGGCCTCACGCACCGGGACATCAAACCCTCCAACGTCATTTTCGTGGGGGGCGTCTGCAAGCTCGCCGACATCGGGCTCGTCGCCAGCTTTGGCGAGCGCACCTTCGTCGGCACGGAGGGATTTGTGCCGCCTGAGGGCCCGGGCACCGCTCAAGCGGACATCTACAGTCTCGGCAAGGTTCTCTATGAAATGAGCAGCGGTAAGGATCGCATGGAGTTCCCTGAGATCCCGGCCAACCTTGGCGATGATGAATGGCCGTTCTGGCTGGACCTCAATCGCGTCATCTGCAAGGCCTGTGCGCCCGACCTGAAAGAGCGTTTCCAGACCGCAGGAGAGTTTGCCGAGGCCTTGCAACGAGTGGGAGAAAAGCGCCGTGAGACTTTCCTGCGCCGCTTCAGCCGTGCCGCCGTGTTCACCCTGGTCGGATCCGCCCTAGCAGGCGCTGGACTGACAGCGGCGAAATACGAAAACGCCTGGTCTTATACGCTGCCGTTACCCGTCAAGGCCGCCCCACCTCTGCCTCAACCGCCGCAGAAAGGCCGTCCGTGGCAAAACATCTACGGCCAGTGGTTTACCTTCAGCAAGGATCGCCACATTGCGGATTTCCCGGTCGAGGTCACTCTCTTTCGTTCCTTCTTGGAGGCCACCCTGCGCGCGGCTGAATTCGGCGTCGTCCCTTACATCACGGCGGATAAAAAGACGCTCAACTGCGTCATGGCTCCCGATGCCGATGCCGAAGCCTTTGCTGCCTGGATGACCAGCCGGGATCGCCAAAGCGGGCGCCTGGACATCGATCACGAATACAACTGGCGTGCGGCCAATATCCCCCAACCCGACGGCAACCCGCCACGTCCGGGTTGGCAGGCGATCCGCCTGGAGATCATGCGGGTTCCGTATGGCCGCCTCAGCATCGACAGCACCCCGCGTGGAGCCGAGGTTTTCGATGGAGAACTGCGTGTGGGCAAAACCCCGCTGCAATTGACCAAGGTCCGGGCCGATAAATTCAACTACGAAGTGCGCCTGCCTGGCTACAAGAGTGAATTTGCTCAAGGTAATCTCAAGGAAGGTCAAGCCATGAGCTTCAACCTTCGCCTCAAAGCCACCGGTTCCGTGGTCTTTGGCAAACCGTGGGACAATAGCCTCGGCATCAAGATGGTGCCCATGGGCCGAGCCATGCTAGCCTCCACCGAAGTGCGCCGAAAAGACTTCGTCGAATTCGCCCGCAGTGTGAATCTTCCGCCGATTGACGGGCTCGACCTCAGTGCCAATCTGGACTTCCCGGTCACGTTGATCACCCGGGCTGAGGCCGAGCAGTTCTGCCGCTGGCTCACCGACCGTGAGCGTGCCAAAGGATTGCTGGAGCCCGACCAGGAATACCGGCTCCCCACCGATGACGAGTGGAGCATGGCCGCCTACCTGCCTCGCGAGTTAGGCACCACCCCAGCCGACCGCAGCACCCGGATCGAGGGCATCTACCCCTGGGGCTTTACCCCCGTGCCCACGGCTAGGGTGGCTAACCTGCGCGATAAATCGGCCGATCCTTCCGGCAAAAAATCCATTCCGGGTTACGACGATAAATTCCCCGGGGTGGCTCCCGTCGGCAGTCTGAAAGCCGACAGCCGCAGTCTCTTCGATCTCTCAGGAAATGTCTGGGAGTGGGTCTCCGATCCTTGGGACAGCACGGGGGCCGAAGCCGTTGCCCGAGGTGGCTCCTACACCACCTATGAGCGCCAGCAGCTCCTAGCCTCCTATCGCCTCAAAGTGCCCCTCTCCGCACGCGAAGTAGACATCGGCTTCCGCATTCTACTCATCAGCGCTGGGCTGAACGCTCGGGATGACGATTGATTGAGCCGAAGCCTAATCTCAAAATGGATCGGAAAAGCAGAGGGCGATTCTGAGGCGTGTCGTCAGAACGACCAAGCTCAATCCATTTACCTCCTAGAATTATCCCTTGTCAGCATTTTCTTACAAACGCAATCAGAGCCTCGGGGCAAAACTCGGTTGCGATTCGATCCTGCGTCTTTAACCTCGCGGTCTTATGGCAAAACCCGCACTTGGAAAAGGACTCGGCGCATTGATCACGGCTCAAGCAGCCGGATCAGGGGCTCCGCGTCCGCCTGCTCTGGCGCAGCCAGCCCCCGGCGATGTCGTCAATCACGTGAGCTTGGATCAAGTGGTGCCTAGCCCTCTGCAGCCGCGCAAAGAGTTCATCCAGGAGCAGTTGGCCGAGCTGATGGAGTCCATCCGGGAGCATGGCATTATCCAGCCCCTGATTGTGCGTCGGGTGAATGGCAAGCTCGAACTGATCGCCGGTGAGCGCCGCTTTCGCGCCTCCCGTGAGCTGGGTCTCAAGGAAGTGCCCGTCATTGTCCGCGAAGCTTCGGATAAGGATGTGCTGGAGATGGCGCTCATCGAGAACCTCCAGCGTGAAGACCTCAACCCGATCGAAGAAGGCCGAGCCTATGCACGCCTCGCCAAAGACTTCGACATGCGGCAGGAGGACATCGCCCAGCGCGTGGGGAAAAACCGCGCCACGGTGGCTAACACCATGCGCTTGCTGGATCTGGCCACGCCCGTGCAGACCCTTCTCTCCAGCGGCAAGCTGAGCACCGGTCACGCCAAGGTCCTGCTGACGCTGAAAGACCCTGAACAACAGGAGAAGGCTGCAGAAGAGATCGTGAAAAAAGGCCTCACCGTGCGTGCGGCTGAAAAGCTGGCCGGCAGCATCTTGAATCCTCCTCCGCCGAAGCCCGTGCTGGCGGATAACGAGGTCAGCCACGCCATTCAATCCGTGGAGCAGCGCCTGATGCATCATCTGACCACCAACATCTCGGTCAAGCATTCGGAAAAGAAGGGCCAGATCGAGATCGATTACTACGGTGTCGAGGACCTGAACCGCCTGCTGGCGCTGATGGGAGTGCCTGAAGAACAGGCGGAGGCCTAAAGCTCGACGGAAGCCTAAAACTGCCCGCTCATGCGCCATTTCTTCACGCTCTTCACCTGCCTGCTGCTGGTGACTTGCAGTCCAGCCGCGCACTCCAGCCAAAGCGAACTCGAGACTTTCCTCCAGCGCTACTTTTCCACCTGGTCCGCCCAGGACATGACCGGCTACGCCGACTGCTTCCACACCACGGCCCGGATTTCCTTTGTGGGACACGATGGCCAATGCAGCAGCCAGGGGCTCACCGATTTCATCCATGGGCAGACCCTGGGGCACCAACGCAGCCCGACTCCGATGAAGGAAGTGCCCACCGACATGAAAATCAGTGGCGATGACCGGGTGGCCCAGGCTGCCGTCCGCTGGAAGCTGACCAAGGGCAGCGAAACCGTCACGGGCACGGATTACTTCACCCTGGTGAAAACGGCCAGCGGTTGGAAGATCGCCAGTCTGGTGTTTTACAACGACTGAAACCGGCCCGAAACGGAGGTTTCACCCGCAGCGGTCAATCTCGCCTTGCCAGGGAAACAGCCCGCACTGAATACTGGCGGCGTTTTCCTCTCTGCTCATGTCGAAACCCGCCTCTAAAGCCTCCGCCGCCCCCGTGCCGACGGGTTCAGTCTCTCACACACTCTCCACCCGCCTCTTTCTCGGGGCCGCCTGCTTCTTTTCCGGGGCCTCCATGATGGTGATCGAGATTAGTGCCGCTCGCCTGTTAGCGCCCTTGTTCGGCAACAGCGTTTACACCTGGACCGCCCTCATCGGCGTCATCCTCATCGCTTTCAGTGCCGGGGGTTTTCTGGGAGGGCGCTTAGCTGACCGCCGAGCCGGGTTGGATGTTCTTGGCTGGCTGCTCGCCGCAGTCGCCGTGCTCACCTTTTTCATCCCTGCCCTGAGCACCTGGTTCGGCCCGTTGTTTGCCAAAAGCGGCCTCATTGACGGCCCCGTGCTGTTTTCCCTGTTCCTCCTGGCTTTCCCAGGGGCGTTGTTAGGCGCGGTCTCCCCGGCTGCGGTGCGGCTTTACAGTCTCACGACCTCTGACAGTCACATCGGCGGCGCGGCGGGCACCATCAGCATGTTGGGCTCCCTCGGCAGCTTCGTGGGTACCTTCCTTTCTGGTTTCTTCCTTCTGGGCAACTTTGGCGTGCGCAGCATTTTCATCGGCACCGCCGTGCTGCTGCTGGCCCTAGGTATCATCGCCTTCCTACTCACCGGCCGTGGTCTGGGCGCCACGACCCGTGCGGTCTCCATGGGACTCGTGGCAGGTCTCGTCGGCGCTCTGGTCAAACCGGTGCCGGCTGAGGGGGTGATTTATGAAGAGGAATCCTTCTACCATCGCATCCAGGTCACGGACGAAGGGGTCAGCCCCCACCGCCGTCGCCTGCTGAAGCTGGACTCCACGCATGAAGGCGGCATGAATCCCGACACCGGCGAGCTGATCCTCGGCTACCAGCACTACTGGCGTCTGGCCATGCTGCAGGACCGCCCGCTCCAGAGCGCCCTCTTCATCGGAGCTGGGGCCTTTGGCATGCCAGAGGAGGTCTCCCGCACTTTCCCTGAAGCCACCGTAGATGTGGCCGAGCTCGACCCCGCCGTCATCGAAGTGGGTCATCGCTTCTTTAACCTCGATAAGCACCCGAAGGTGCAAGCCCACGCGGGCGACGCCCGCCACTACCTGCGCACGCACAGTGACCAGAAATGGGACCTCATTTTCGGAGATGCCTACAATGGCGTTCAAGCCATCCCCTCCCATCTCGCCACCAAGGAGTTTTTCCAACTCATCTCCGATCGACTGACGCCCCAGGGTGTTTACACCATGAACGTCATCTCCGCCGTGCAGGGGGACCGTGCTGAGCTTCTGGCGGGCATGTTAGCGACGCTGCGTGAAGTGTTCCCTCACCTGGAAGTCTTTGCCGTGCAGGGGCCGCGAAACATGAACCAAAACGTGATCATCTTGGCCTCCCACCAGGACGTGAGCCGCCTCATCGAAGATCAGTCTTACCCCTCCGCCTCCTGGCAAAACCGGCTGCTTCGCACGCACGTCCCCCGGCACTACTTGCCTCAAAATGGCGTCGTTTTTACCGATGACTTCAATCCCGTGGACGCCATCATCGCGCGCGGATTGCTTCGGTAAGAGACTTTTCAGCCTATGAGCTGGGGTGAGGGGCTCGTTTCGGTTTCTCTACCCATCTAAACTTCACTTGGGTATCATGGGTTCCGTGACCGATGATCAAGTTTTAAGAGATCGCGCCATGAAGGTGGTGAAGGCGAGAGAAACGCCTCTTGTGAATCAGGCGTTGCTCACCCTGGATCTCTTTAGCCTTTTCTTGTTGTGCCTGTGTCTTTTTCCCTTCCTGCGCTGGGTCAGGAAAGGAGGGCGTTTATTCGCAGGAGTGATCCGACTCTGGTTTGGCCTGATCGTCTATCACACCTGGTTGATCGTCATCGCTCCACTCGTGGCCTGGAAATGGAGCGGTAATAAACAAGTCCTCTCCTACTATCCCGAAGGGCCTGGCCTGGTAGCCATCACCTTAGCGGGTTGGCTCCCC
Source organism: Prosthecobacter debontii (assembly GCF_900167535.1). Lineage (NCBI taxonomy): Bacteria > Pseudomonadati > Verrucomicrobiota > Verrucomicrobiia > Verrucomicrobiales > Verrucomicrobiaceae > Prosthecobacter > Prosthecobacter debontii. Next base: position 25,573 of record NZ_FUYE01000028.1, on the reverse strand, counting down.
AGTCTCATCGTCAGTTCCATCGTGATGAGGATTCGGTTCTCACTTCGTTGGACGTGGGCAAAATTTCATCCCCCTCAAAACATTCAGGGCGGACCCCCCGGTCCGCCCTGAAGTTTTATGAAGGTCACCAACAGCCAAGAAGACAACCCACGAAATTGAGCGATGGAGCCCGCTAGGGGCCTCCGATCTGCATGCATTCTACTGTAAATCGGAGACCATGAGTCAGCAGAGGGTCATAAGGTTGTAAGGAGTATGTCAGGGTTGTTTTTTAGCCTTGGCCTTTTTCTTCGGCGGTGGGGCCATGAAGGCCTTCGGTCCAAGCTCTCCCTTGATCTCGGTATTGCGGCGGATGATCACACTGAGGGTCTGCTTTTCCACCAAGCGCACCATTTCCCGAGGCAGGTAGTTCTGATACCAGAAGCGATCTCCATCCCGCAAGCGAGTGAACTGATCCACCAGGATGGTGTAAAAAGTCGGCCCTACCATGGCCCCGGGACGATCCGCTTCACTGAGTCCACCGATCCACAGATCAATGTCCGCAGGGCTGGCATACACCGACTGCAATTCCGCCAGAACACCTGGATTTTTGCTCACGTCTTTAAACTCCAGCAGCGGCTTCAAGCCAAGAGCGGTTCGAGCATCGGCCAGGCTAGGCAGCCCATGGTCACGCCCACGCTGAATGTTCAGCGATGCCAGATCCAGACCTCCGGAGCCGGGAGCGCCGAACAAAAAGTTACGCACATCATCCACCAGCCACTCATCCAGCTCCTGAGCTTTCTGCACCGCCATGCCGCGCAGGATCACATCAATACCTTCCTCAACGACCGCCTGAGGCTGAAAGAAGCACTCGGCTAACGAGAGATTCCCCGCCTCGATCTCCTCCAAGTTCGCATCCAGGCGCAGCAGGGTGGAGGAAAGCAGGCTGTGACCAAAGCGATAACCGGCCGTGGCAAACTCATTGCTGATGGTGGGGTCCACATCGGCACGATACCCACGGTAAGGTTTGATGGCCGATCCACCCAACAGGATGGGCAAGAACTCACGGTAAGTGATGGCCTGCATCTCCGCTGCCACGATCATGCGCGCGAATTGATAGATCTCCTCATCCTCCGCTTCTTCATTGGAACTCCGATACAGGTCGGCCCACCAGTTATGCTCACGCATAAACAGTGTGTGGATGGCGATCAAACCGACCTGCTCATTCACCCGAACATCCCCCGCCACGAAGAAGCTCTCCCCCGGAGGTGCATTGTCCAAGCCCTCCGTATTGAAGGGCAAAAGATCCCCATGATCACTGCTGCTCACCTTGAGCCTTCCTGTGCCGTCATTGGCCCGTAGAGCAGATGCCCGAGTCTCATCGGAGCCATACACCTGAGAGGCATCGATCCAGGCCGTGATCGCATTTTTCTGCTCCCGCACTCCGTCCACGATCTCATAGGCACTGCGGTTGAGCCCGATCGTCATGGTGCCGGTTCCCTCAGGGTCGAACTCGGGGTCACCCGTGGGCACTTGAATGGGGAAGGCCTCGGCAGGCACTGCGGTCGGTGTCTCGTCCAGATCGTGGTCCAGGAACTGGCCCCACTGCCAGAGAAAGTCGCTGGCTCTACGGCGATTGGGCGGGCTACCTTCGGGCTGAGTCGCCACTGCATTGCTGATGGCTCGGGCACTCGGACGCTCCGCACCGGAGGGCTCACCCACGCCATCGGCGTAATCACTGAAAGTCAGACGACGGTAGGGGAGATTGGGCGTGCCCCAGGCAGGATGATCGAGGTTGTTATCCGACCCATCCACGGAGCGAAACTCCTCAGGCAGGGCAAAGTCACGAGGCAGTGCCGGTGGCCGAGGCAAACCAGGATTCTGGGGAGGCTGCGGCTTGTCCTGTGGAGGTGGCACCTCAGGCTTCCCCTGTGGCGGAGCACCAGGATCAGGACGTGGAATCGCACCGGGAGGTGATCCGCCAGGTGCTCCCTGAGGAGGACGCATCGGCCCCCCAGGTTGTTGGGCCATGGTTAGGCTCGATAGACCAACAAGAGTCAGCGTCAGCACGGCTTTCGTCATCCGAACAGAGTTACGGGGGAGGTTCAGTTTCATGGTCAGTTCTTGGGTTCAGTTCGCGACTCCTGCCGGAAACCCAGCGTGGTCACACCCATAACAGACCACCTCCATGTTAAGCCCCTATGTCGAAGAACCGGGTTTATTGTGAAGGAAAGGTAAAGATGGCCAGTTCCTGCCCTCCTCAGGCCCGCAGCTTCAAACCAGTGCCAACCACTCCACCAATTTGGCCAGATGAGGACTCCCCGCCGAGCGACAGGCCGCCAGATAGCTCAAGAGGTGCTTCCGATGCTTCTTAGCCTCCTGATGCAGACCCGAATGTTTTGCCGGGAGATTATGATCCGAAGGTTTGATCCCGACCGCTTCGCCCAATTTATAAATCCAAGGTTCCAGGTCAGGCTGAATCTCGATCAATCGCTTCCCTTGTTTGGGATGCTGGTAAAGAACCAGACCCAATTTCAAATCTCTTTCCACACACTTGTATTCCCGAAGATAAGGTGGTGGCGGTTGACCTGGATCTTGGTCGATGAGTCCAAAATCATACGCGCGTTTCGACTCAGAAAGAGCCTTCGAGACACGGCCTTTTCCGGCATGATGGGACACTTCCGCTCGGGTCTTTCCCAAGGCCAGGATCAATGCCTCATCATTGTCACATTCCAGGTGAATCATTCCACCTCAGGCAGCAGCCGGTCAAAGTTGAAAAACGCATCCATGCTCCACTCCTTGATCTGATCAATTTGATCCTGATTGAGCGCATACGCTTTAGTCGCGTAGTTCTCCATCCTGCAGAGAACCACATTCAATTCAGACGCCGGAGTTTTCGAAAGAAGCGAATCCAGCATGTAAGGACTGTGCGTTGTCAGAAAGAACTGATTGCCTTGATCATCTAGAGCGATGCGCTCAGCGAGAGTTTTGGTGTAAGGGGGAAAAGAATGCGCCTCGGGCTCGTCAAAAACGAGAACTGCGTCACGGTTTGTTGCCAGCACAATCTGATAAAAGATCATTCGCCGCAGTGTTTCAGACGCAGCTAAATAGGGCAGTGTAGTCATTGTGCCGTCCTCATCACTAGCTAGAAATACATTCCTGGAGGCACGATCAACTGCGAGTCTATATCGACTACCTTCTAAAAAGGCTCCAGCAGCCTGTCGAGCTTCACGATTGCTAGACAATACCCCTGCGAGGTTATTTCCAAAAGGGGCAACCAATACCCCTGGGTCACCGCTGTCAGTAGGCTCTCGAGGGTCAAACAGATAATAATGAATCTTGATGGCATCCTCGTTGTAACCTTGCCCCGAAGTGCAATCTACATCGCCTGATTTTTCGTCGATTTTATATTTTGAGGTCTCAAATCCAGGGATTTCATAATCAATAAATGCCCCAAGATGTGTCCAATAGGCAGTCAGTTTAAAATCATCGCATTGAACATGGGTGCCCTGATCAAACGAAATGTCGGTCGCAAGTTGGTTAATGTGATTAATTCGAAGGGTTTTTTTGATTTCACAGAGAGTTCCAAAGCTCCAAAGAGAAAGAGCTTCTAAAATATTGGTTTTCCCAACATTCGGCTCTCCGATGAACACATTCACCCGACGACAGTCGAGATCGAGTTCCCGAATCGACTTAAAGTTTCTGATGGAGAGCTTGTGGATCATGGCAACAGGACCGGCTTCTCGTAAGAGACCGTCAATGGATAAGCTAACCCCCCAGAGGGCCATTCAGCAAGCGGTTTGCTAAAAGGCTAACAGCCTCCAGGACTAACCAACAAAACGCCCCGAGGCGTCAGGGCCAACGGGGCGTTGAGAGGGATGCGAGGTCTAATCTAGATGCAAACCTAGATCATGACGCATTCGCACGCAGGATCTGCGCAAGCACGTAAGGCAGGATGCCTCCGGCGCGGTAGTAGTCGATCTCCACAGGGGTATCGATACGGACCACGAGCGGGATGTCGAAGCTGGAGCCATCGGCCTGGGTGACACGCAGGGTGGCTTCGCTCTGCGGCTTGGTGTCGTTGGAGATGCCCAGGATGCTGAAGGTAGCATCGCTGAGGTCCTTCACCTTATCGTAGTCAGCCTTGTCCTTGAAGTTACAAGGCAGCACGCCCATGCCCACGAGGTTACTGCGGTGAATACGCTCGAAGGACTTGGTGATCACGGCCTTCACGCCCAGGAGACGGGTGCCTTTGGCCGCCCAGTCACGGCTGGAGCCCATGCCGTAGTCTTCACCACCGATGATGATGCTCGGCGTGCCAGCGGCCATGTAGGCGGTGGCAGCGTCGTAGATGCTCATCTCAGTGCCTGCGGGTTGAAGCAGGGTGTCGCCACCTTCCTTACCGCCCAGCATGAGGTTCTTGATCCGCACGTTGGCGAAGGTGCCACGGGTCATGACACGGTCGTTACCACGGCGGCTGCCGTAGCTGTTGAAGTCGGCCTGGGTCACGTTGTTCTCGCTGAGGAATCGGCCAGCCGGGCTGGTCTTCTTGATGGCGCCGGCAGGGCTGATGTGGTCCGTGGTGACGGAGTCGCCGAAGATGCCCAGAGGGCGGGCACCGACGATTTCCGTGATGTCACGTGGCTCCATGCTGAAGTCCTCGAAGAAAGGAGGATGCTGGATGTAGGTGCTCTTCTCGTTCCAGTCATAGACGAGGCCGGTGGAGCCGGGGATCTCGTTCCACTTCGGATTCTGGCTGGCGAAGTCGGTGTAAAGGGCACGGAAGACTTCGGGGGAAAGAGCAGATTTGAGGGCGTCCTGAATTTCCTGGAGGGAAGGCCAGATGTCCTTGAGGTAAACTCCGGTGCCAGGGATGATCTCATCCTTGCTCAGGTCAATGTCCACGGTGCCTGCGATGGCGTAGGCCACGACGAGCGGAGGGCTCATCAGGAAGTTAGCCTTGATGCTCTGGTGCACACGGGCTTCGAAGTTACGGTTACCGGAGAGCACGCTGGCAGCGACCACGTCTTCCGCTTTCACCACGTCTTCGATCCCTGCGTCCAGAGGACCGGAGTTACCGATACAGGTGGTGCAACCATAACCAACAGTTTGGAAACCGAGCTTGTCCAGTTCCGTCTGGAGGCCGGTCTTGTTGAGGTAATCCGTCACCACGCGGCTACCTGGGCCGAGGCTGGTTTTCACGGAAGGCTTCACAGTCAGACCTTTAGCATTGGCCTTCTTAGCCAAGAGACCGGCGGCGAGCATCACGCTCGGGTTGCTGGTGTTGGTGCAGCTCGTGATGGCGGCGATGAGGACGCTGCCGTGAGTGATGGCGTCTTTTTCACCGCCTTTGCTGTCCACGGTGACTTCGTAATAGGGATAACCTGGCTTGTCAGATGGCACTGGGGCCACACCAGTTTCGGCGCCGAGGGCGCGAGAGACATCGTTGCCTTCAGGCTTAGCGTCGAGGCTGGCTGGCGCATTGGCCACTTCACCACCCACGACCACAGGAGCCTTGCCATAGCCGCCAGGGGTTGGTTTGACCAGGATTTCATTCCAGGTGCTTTTGAGAGCTTCGACCGTGATGCGGTCTTGAGGACGCTTCGGTCCGGCCACGGAAGGCTGGATGTCGCCGAGGTCGAGCTCGAGGTCGCTGGTGTATTCCACCTCGCCCTTCTTCGGAATGCCGAACATGCCCTGGGCGGTGTAGTAGTTCTTGAAGGTCTCACAAAGCTCCTCGCTACGGCCCGTGCCGCGCAAGTAGTTGACGCACTCTTCGTCGATCGGGAAGAAGCCCATCGTCGCACCGTATTCCGGGGCCATGTTGGCGATGGTGGCACGGTCAGGCAGCGGCAGGCTTTCAGCACCAGGGCCATAGAACTCGACGAACTTACCGACCACACCGTGCTTACGCAGCATCTGAGTGCAGTGCAGGGCCAGGTCCGTAGCGGTCACGCCTTCACGCAGGCTACCGGTCAGGTAAACGCCCACCACTTCAGGCACCAGGAAGGTCACAGGCTGGCCGAGCATCCCGGCTTCAGCCTCAATCCCACCCACACCCCAGGCGACGACGCCCAGACCGTTGATCATGGTGGTGTGGCTGTCCGTGCCCACGAGGGTATCGGGGTAAAACACGCCGTCTTTATCCAGCACGCCCTTGGCGAGGTATTCCAGGTTCACCTGGTGCACGATCCCGATGCCCGGAGGCACCACCTTAAAGGTATCAAAGGCCTGTTCACCCCACTTGAGGAACTCATAACGCTCACGGTTACGCTCGAACTCAAGGGCGAGGTTCTGGTTCAAAGCTTCCTGCGTGCCGGCAAAGTCCACCTGCACACTGTGGTCCACCACGAGATCCACCGGCACCAGCGGCTCGATCATCTTGGTGTTCTTGCCCATCTTCGCCACCGCACTGCGCATGGCGGCGAGGTCCACCAGAAGCGGCACGCCTGTGAAGTCCTGAAGCACGATACGAGCGACAGTGAAAGGAATCTCATAGTCGCCTGGATTCTTGGCATTCCAGTTGGCGAGGTTCTTCACATCCTGCTCGAAGACCTTCTTGCCATCCAGATTACGCAGCAGGGATTCCAAGACGATACGGATGGAAACCGGCAGCTTCGAGATCGGGCCCACGCCCTGCTTCTCGAGTTCAGGAAGGGAATAATATTTGCCAGTAGCTCCGGTTCCGGTGGTGAAAGTGCTGAGGGTGTTCATCGGGTGGTAATCAGGAATAGCGAGAGGAGCACAATTGGCACCAAATTTTTGCGGGTTTTAAATGATGTCTCTTGTTTTACACTATCAAAATGAACACAGAGGAAATTCAAGATGCCTTGAATTGGGTCCGGCAAGAGACGGATTTGAACACAAAAGCTTTGCTGTTATCTGGACTCGTCTCTGAATTGTTTCGTCAACAGGGTTTTGAGCCTGTCGTGGTAGGTGGATCAGCTATCGAATTTTACACCGACGGAGCCTACATGTCGGGCGACACTGATATTTGTTGGACTGGCATAAGAACCCCGAAACGAGAGGAATGTGCGGCCGTCATGGCACAAATTCCAGGAGCCAAGCCTCATGGAGGAAAAAGTTGGCAGATCGAGAACCTGTGGATCGATCTTCTAGGAGAAATCAATTACCTAGCCGAGAAGGAACTGGCCAAAATTCAAACCCCCGTCGGATTCGTGGTTTTGATTCCCATCGAAGACCTGCTGGTTGGGCGAGTTTACGCAGCCAGGAAATGGACAGGCTATAACGAAGAGGATGACGACTGTGCCAAGAAGCTCATGACATCTGTTCTTTCTCAAAGCGTTGCTTTTGATTGGGACGAAGCTCTTAAAATCGCCAATTCTCCTAAATATCGCTGTGAAGCGGAACTGCTTGCTGTTCGCAAGGAGGTCGAACAAGAACTGGCGAAACCGCAAGACTAACCTTATATTTCAGCAGCTATGACAGATACAACCCTGCCGATCAAACCAGAGCGCTGCTACACCTGGGAGCAGTGGCAGGCGGGGCGTGCCGAAAGGCGGCGGCTGGGCAATCTCGTGGCGCCCGCCATCATCCGCCGCAAGGAAGGCCCTGACGATCAGCGACTGCGGGCCACCTACGATGGCGAACGCGGGCCTGCATTTAACAAGCCCTTCGATCCACCGTCCACCAAGGAATGACGGTGCTGATGAGCCCAAAAGGCTTCCCATTGAGGCCGTGATTCTCGCGGCAGCGTCCCGGAGTGCGGTGGCAGAGAGGCAAGAGCAAGGCATTGCCTCGGCGACACCGCTCTGGTCGAAGCGAGTGCACTTTAAAAATTCCTTAGCGTCTTGAGGCCAAGTCATCGCGTCCGATGACATTTCCCACCGTGCGATATCCAAGACCACTCGGGAGCGGTGTCGCCGAAGCCTGATGACTCCGGCTTCTTTGCCACCGCACTCCGGGACGCTTCGCGAGGCAAGTCACTTTTCAGTCACCACCACCTCGCGCTGGAACACCTTCGGCGTCGTCATCGTCGTTTTCTTGGGCTTCGGTGCGGGTTTATCGTCCAGGTTCTGGGTCAGATCCTCCTCGCTGACGGTGGAGGCCACGCCGTTTTCGGGGACCTCGACTTTAGTCACCCACAGCAGGGCATTCAGGATTGTTTTGCGAAACTCGCCATTGCCCCAGTTCTTGTGGAAATGACCGCCGGTGAAACCAAAGCCGCGTCCGCCATCGGGACGCTCCACGCACCACATCATGGATTCCTTCTCCCCCTTCTGGGCCTGGATGTGCGGGTAAGGTCCTTTGGGATACACATAGGGACCATCACGGGTGGCGTCGGAGGGTGTTGCGACCAGGATGGGGACGAAGCGGGTGTCTCCGTCCTTGGCTGCCTCGATGCCCTCGCCAAAAGCCGGACGGAAGCGCATGTTAAAATACCATTCGTCCTCGATCTGGAAGGGTTTCACCCCACGGGTGATCGGATGTTCGGGGAAAGAGGTGAAGTTGGGCTCCCAGATGGGATTGCAGGAGTAGGAGTTCTCATAGTGACCGCCCAGCCACGCCAGGAACTCTTTGCCCCCGAGCTCCGGCACCACTTCCACGCCATAGTGCATGACGCCGAAGCCCACTCCCTTGGCCATGAGCCCCTTTAGCGTCTCCAGATGCGTCCCCTGCACCGCCGGGTGTCCTTTGCCACCATCGGCATAGATGACCACGGCATCAGCATCCGCAAAGGTGGCCTCATCCGTCACCCAGCCCATGTCGTGGCGGTCCACCACGAGGTTAGGGATCTCCTTGAGGCACTTTTCCAGCAGCAGCGATCCGGCGCGAAACTCATGCATGCCGGGAGGGTGCGAGGGCTTACCGGCGATCAAAACCAGCTTGTGTTTACCATCCGGCGTCAGTCCGGAGGCGAGGGTCGCAGCAGCGAGAAAGGAGAAGAGGGCAAAACGGCGCAACATACACCCTCAGCATGAAGGAGCGAGCAGGGTGTGTGCAAGCGCCTTCTTGATGGAGTCTTCATTCATCGACTTTTTTGCCAGTTGTGTGCGACGGCTTTCCCCGCTTTCATTCCCCATGCTCGAACTCATCAGCGTCTCTCACGTATTCACCGGCCCAGGAGGCAAGGCGCTGACGGCCTTGGACCACGTGAGCTTCTCGGTCCCCGCTGGTCACTTGCTTGCCGTCATTGGGGCTGCCGGTTCGGGTAAAAGCACCCTGCTGAGCCTCTTGGCAGGGCATCAGGAAGTGGGCGGTGGCACCATCATGTATCGGGGCAAAGACACCTCCGAGGCACCGCTGCATGCCAATGAAATCGGCTACGTGCCCGCCTCCGATGACGTGCTCAGCCCAGTGCTGACGGTGCGGGAGAGCGTGATGAGCGCCCTGATGCTGCGTGTGGCGGATCAGACCGCCGAGCAGCGGGTGGATCGCGCCTCGCATCTCCTCGTCGGGGTGGGTTTGGAAAATGTGGCCACGCATCGTGTCAGCTCTCTGACTCTGCCGCAAAAGCGCCGCCTGAAACTCGCCGTCGCCTTGGTCAGCGATCCCTCCCTGGTCATCTGCGATGAATTCACGGACGGACTCGACGCCAAGTCCCAGAGCGAGATGACGGCGCTCCTGAAATTCACCGCCACGGATCATCCCTCCCGTGTGGTCATCCACGCCACACAGATGGCCGCCAACCTCGCTGCCTACGACACGGTGGTGATTCTGCATGAAGGGCACGTCTGTTTCCACGGCCCCTCCCGCGCCGTCACCCACTACTTCAGCATCCAAGCTATCGAGGAGCTGTATCCCCGCCTGGCCAAGCGACCCGCTTCCCGCTGGGGAGAATCCTGGATGCGTCATCGCGACTCCTATTACGATGCCTTCAAGCTCGGCGGAGCCATCAAAGCCAAGGATGATGAAGAAGAGGGCAACCCGACCGGACACATCACCTTACCCGCCAACGCCAAAGCCAAAGCCCCCGAGGATGACGGCAAACCCGCGCCTGAATCCGCAGAGGAGTTGCCCCCCCCACCAGCCTTGCCCTCCGTCGCCGCGCAGGCGAAGCATCTCATTCTCCGCCGCTGGTCCACCTTTCGCCGCACCCAGAAGGAGTGGCTCATCCAGGTGGGCCTCACGGCCTTGGCTCCAGCCGTGGCCGCTCTGCTCATCCTGCCGAACGATCATTACCTCAGCGCGGTCACTTCTGGCGATACCAGCCCGGCCGTGCTCTGGCCCGCAGCTTATACTTGCGCCATGGGTTGGTTTCTCATGGTGGTTCTAACCATGGCCTTCAGCGTGCGTACCGCCGCACGTGAGATCGCTTCCGAGTGGCCCGTGTATCATCGTGAGCGCACCGGCGGCCTGCGCCCTCTGGCCTACCTGCTGGGGAAGCTGGGCTTCGTCCTCCCGGTGGTGCTCTTGCAGATCTTGCTGTCCGCTCTCACGGTGGAAGTCGTCACCGGCGGCTTACCCGGCTTCGCCTTGGCGCGTCTGCTGCTGCTCATGGTCACCGGCATCGCCTTCACCAGCCTGTGCCTCGCCACCTCCGCCCTCAGCCCGAGTGCGGAGCGCTCCCACAGCCGCTGCTGGATGCTGGCCTTCACCAATCTCATCCTGGCCGGGGCCGTGTTAGGCTTCCCCCGCGTCTTGGGTGGGGTTTTGCATCCCTTCATCACCGCCTACTATGGCTGGTCCGGCGGTATGGAGACACTGAAAGACACGCCCCTGTATGAGCCGCTGACCCTCTTCGTGCGCACCTGGTTCCCCAGCCCCGCTCTCGCCATCAGCGTGCTCTGGGTGCACTTTGCGTTAGGCGTCTTTGTGACCTTGCGGGGACTCAAGAAGAGGCTGTGACTGAAACCATAGCCATGCGTTCTTGTCTCAAAATCATCGCCATCACATCGTTGATCATCGGTGGCCTGATGACGGGCCTCTACTTCTGGTGGATGGCAGGAGAGCGTGAACGAGTCCACGACGCCGTCATTGCCTCTGCACATTTAGCACCGATCCCTGACCGCAGCTACCGCGCCTCGACTGCCGGAAACGTGTTCACCAGATCTTACTGGCTCGACTTCTCCTGCTCCGAAGCCGATTTCCAATCGTTCATCGAGGCCTCTCCTGGGCTCAAAGAAATCGTGCCTTACTATTTTCCCCATTCAGAAAAAGATCCCCTCCCAACCACCTTTGATCGGCCTCCTGACAATGAGCTCGAGAGCATGCAGGAGTATGACTACTTCTGGGAAACAGACACTCCTGGGTGGGATCAGAAACGTCAACGACAACGCGGGCGCCGCTATGAGATCCACCTCCGTAAAGAGGCCATTCACGGATATTTACTCCGAGATGACGAGACGGGTGAAGTGTCTTTGAGGATCAGCTACAGCTAGGATCAATATCGCCAACGCCGCACCAAAAACACATTTCATGTTAGCGACATTCTCGATGTTACGATCATGAAAAAGGTGCTGTGAGTTCCCTTCAAAACCCATGCCCCTCCAGCCGCCTTGTCTCCTGGAGGGAGACGAGCCATGAGCCGGGTGGTGACGTGAGCGAAGCGAACCGAACCCCCGGTTGCATAGGGCAGTATCCCCCGTTCAGGGCCGCTCCCTGAAAGGGGGCGAGAAACGTGCATCAGCCCTCGATCATCACCGATGGCCAATCCCTTGCATCGCCGATCGTCCTTGATGCCATACTTCTCGCGCACTTCCATCGCGCGATCCTGACTCACGGCCGCTTCGGTAGGCATCCCCGGGTTCTCGCTCACTTCGTTCGCTTCACCCGGGGCTAATCGCTCACCTCCCACCCGGAGGCTAGGTCTGAAATCCAGCGAAGTCCGCGAGAGTGAAGTGGTCCGCACACTCCGTGTGCGGGATACCGCCAGGAAGGCTTAGAGAGTTACTTTTCTTCTCGAACTCTGCAGTGAAAGGCTGTTCACGCATCCTCCTGCAAGACGCTATGTCGAAACGTCTCTCGTTTGGCCTGCAAGGCGGCTTTCCGCACACGGAGTGTGCGGGCCACTTGTCTGCCATTCATTCACGACACTTCCAATTCCACCATTCATGCGCCTCAACAAATGCCCAACAAAAAGGGCGGTTGAAATCAACCGCCCTGTTTTGGGTTTTGAAGAAAGACCCAGAAGTCTTCAGTTCGTCTTCAGCACTTCGATGAACGCTTCCTGCGGGATGTTCACCTTGCCGATGGCCTTCATCTTTTTCTTACCTTCCTTCTGCTTCTCCAGGAGCTTGCGCTTACGGCTGATGTCACCGCCGTAGCACTTGGCGGTCACGTCTTTGCGCAGGGCGCTGATGGATTCGCGGGCAATCACCTTGCCACCGATGGCGGCCTGAATGGCGACGACGAAGAGCTGCTGAGGAATCACTTCCTTGAGCTTCTGACAGAGCTGGCGACCACGGCTCTCGGCCTTGCTGCGGTGCACGATGCAGGAGAAGGCATCCACGGGATCACCCGCGATGAGGATATCCATCTTCACCAGTTCGGCGGCTTGAGTGCCGGCATGTTCATAGTCCATGCTGCCGTAACCCCGGGTGATGGACTTGAGCTTGTCATTGAAGTCCACCAGGATCTCATTCAGCGGGATGACGGTGTGCAGCAGCACGCGGCGATCATCCAGCGTCTCGGTGTTGTTCACCTGGCCGCGCTTATCCATGACGAGCTGCATCATGTCTCCGATGTAGTCGTTCGGGATCATGATGTTCACCCTCACCATCGGCTCACGGATTTCATCGATCTCATTCGCGGAGGGCAGGAAGGTGGGGTTATCCACCAGCATCTCCGTGCCGTCGGTCTTGCGGACCTCATAAATCACGGATGGATAGGTGGAGATGACGTCCATGTTAAACTCACGACGCAGACGCTCCTGCACGATCTCCATGTGCAACAAGCCGAGGAAACCGCAGCGGAAACCGAAACCGAGAGCGGCGGAACTCTCCGCCATGAAGGTGAAGGCCGCGTCATTGATCTGCAGCTTCCCGACGGCGAGTTTCAGCGCTTCAAAGTCATCCGTGCTGACCGGATAAATGCCGCTGAAAACGAGCGGATGGATCTCCTTGAAACCTGGAAGCGGCTCAGGGGATGGGCGTCGGCTTTCCGTGATGGTATCGCCGATCTTCACATCGGCGGTGGACTTCACGTTCGCGATGAGATAACCGACGTCACCGGGCTCCAGCTTTTCACAGGCGGTCATCTTCGGGCGGAAGATGCCCACGTCCTTGATTTCATAATCCAGGCCGGTGGACATCATGCGAACTTTCTGCCCCCGCACAATGGTGCCGCTGACCACACGCACGTAGCTGACGACGCCGCGATAAGGATCGAAAATGGAATCGAACACGGAAGCGCGCACATAACCATCGGCCGGGTCTTTCGGCGGTGGCATGTAGGCGACGATGGCCTCCAGGATGTCCTCGATGCCGATGCCCATCTTAGCGCTGGCAGGCACAGCCTCATCCGAGGGGAGCTGGAGGATGTCCTCGAGCTGACGTTTGCACTTATCGATGTCAGCGCTCGGCAGGTCCACCTTATTGATGACCGGGATGACGTGCAGATCCTGCTGCATCGCCAAGTTCAAATTCGCCACCGTCTGGGCTTCCACGCCCTGCGAGGCATCGATCAGCAACAGAGCGCCTTCACAGGCAGCCAAGGAGCGGCTGACCTCATAGCTGAAGTCCACGTGCCCGGGGGTATCCAGCAGGTTCAGTTTATATTCCAGGCCGTCCTTGGCCTTGTAAAACATGCACACCGGGTGCGCCTTGATCGTGATGCCGCGCTCACGTTCCAGATCCATCGCATCCAGCAGCTGAGCCTGCTGCTCACGCTGGGAGATGGTCTTGGTGAACTCCAACAGCCGGTCGGAGAGCGTGGTCTTCCCGTGGTCAATGTGAGCGATGATGGAGAAATTACGGGTGCGTTCGATGGACATCAGGGGAAGGTCGGCAGGAGAACCCACTAACTAACCCCGAGTGGAGGGTGGGTCAAGGTCGGCGAAAAAGCTCGCTGGAGCGCGTCCAACGTCACGGGGGATTCACGATCGGATTCGGATCATATGGGGGTTGCCAGTCATCAGGGCTGCCACCACCCGGGCCTCCAGACGCCAGAGCCATCCAAGCCATGGCTCCACTGAGGATGAGAGGCGGTGTTGATACCCCGACCTCCGGCAAGTCCGGCAGGAGGAAATGACCTTGCCCCTTACCCCGCCCGGAACTCGGCTGGATGATGATGCCTCTGAACTTGCAGGTGCGACGCCCTTCCTTGACGGCGCAACTGCCACTGAAAAAGCCTGTGCGTGCATTGACGCTCAAGCTGATTTTGGAAACAGAACTTTCTGCGTCTGGAGTTGGCATCTTGATGCCATTCGTGCGCGTGATCGTGAACCATTGCCCAAAGTCGGCCACGCCCTCCGTGTAAAATGACAAGACTGCATTGAAATTCCCCACTGGGGCATTCAACAACAGAGAACCGGAACGGGGGCGCTGATAAGGGAGCCCCTCCGTGGTCAACTCCATCGAGAATCCCTCAGGATAAAGACGCTCTCGGTCAGACACCGCCGCTGCTTTTTCCCAAATCAAATGGCCGCCCAAATAGTCCTTCACCCCTGTCTCAGGAGGAGATTTTGGGGCCCCCTCGGCCGTTTCGGTGTAAACGCTTAAATCGCCCATTAACAGTCCTGAGGGCACCTTCTTCACCTTGTAGAGGGGCAGATAGATGGGGAACAGCACCCTCGTCGGCTCCTCGCCCAGCAAGACACCACTCCAAGTCACGGCACTCCCATCGGCCAACACTCCCTTCAGCAAGGCTCTGCCATCTGCGCTGACGGTCAGCGAGTAAATGCTATCTCCCAATGGATGATCGTCATGGGGGAAGCTTTGGCCTGGAGGCGCGCTATAGACATTGTACACCCCCTTTGCCCAAGTGGCGGGATGCTTTTTGTCGTAAGTGCGCCGCAGCGCCCCAAAAACACTCTGCCAGGGTTCGTCGGACGATTCATCTCTTTCCAAGATGCAGGTCAATCCATCCATCGAGGTTTCCATGGAGAGCGTCAGGTCCGGCTGGAGCACGATCTCCGCCTTAAAAGGCCCCTCGGCCTCCCTTTTCACCAAGCTCCCTTTCAGTGGGAACTCCTGAAAGCCCAAGATCAGCTTTCCAGAGAAGGATCCATGTGCTGCCACAATCAACCTCACGAAGCCCCGGATCTTCAATCCACCGGCATCGGTGTCGATCAATCCGTGATGTTCATCCACCCACTCGGCGGGGAATCCTTCCACATTCAGAATCACCCGAGTGATGGTTTTATGTCGGTCCTGGTCGGTCCCTGTGATCGTGACCTTGGACTTCCCCGGTCTCAGCGGCACACCCCTGATCACGCCCGTGGTTGCATCACAGCTCAAGCCCTTCGGCAGGCCTCGTGCCTGGAAGGTGACCACTCGACCTTCCTCTTGCTCCTGAGGCTCGGTCTCCACCCAAGCTCCCACCTGGAAAGTCACCGTTTCAAAAACAGCGGCATTAAAAAATGGCTCCGGGACAGCCTCCGATGCGGCTGTAATCCGTGTGAAAAAGAGCGTTGACCCGAGAGCGATCACGCCCAAAAGAAACCGAAGGTTCATAAAGACATCCTCTAGAGTAGATAGAGCAAAAGTCACGCGAAATCGTGCCACCGACTCCCCTAACCGACTCGCCTCTTTTTTCCCTGACGTTGCTTTCAGATAGCCGCATGCGGTTTCCCCTCTCTTGACGGCTTTCCACTCTCTCCTCTAAAAAGGGCACTCTATGGCCACCATCGCAGTTCTCGGCACTCTGGACACCAAAGGATTGGAACACGCTTACGTTGCGGAATTGATCCGGCAGCGGGGTCATCAGACCTTGCTCATTGATACCGGCACCGGCCAGCCTGCGGCGGTGCGCCCCGACATCACGCGCGAGGAAGTGGCGGCGGCGGGAGCCGTGGACTTGGCAGGCATCCTGGAGCGCCAGGACCGGGGTGAGGCAGTCACCGCCATGGCGGGTGCGTCCGCGCAGTTGCTGAGCAGCCTGGTCACGGAAGGCCGCATCCAGGGCGTCATCTCCCTGGGCGGCGGGGGCGGCACCGCCATCAGCACCACCGCCATGAGAGCTCTGCCCATTGGGTTTCCCAAGGTCATGGTCTCCACCCTGGCCGCTGGCCATGTGGCCCCCTATGTCGGCACCAAGGACATCGTCATGATCCCCAGCATCGTGGATGTCTCCGGCATCAACCGCCTTTCCCGCACCCTGCTTGCCCGCGCTGCTGGAGCCATCTGTGGCATGGTGGAGATGGAGATCCCCCCTGCCGAGGATAAGCCCCTCATCGCCGCCTCCATGTTTGGCAACACCACCGAGTGCGTGAATGCCGCGAAAGCCCAGCTCGAAGCGGCTGGCTATGAAGTGCTCGTTTTCGCCGCCACCGGCACCGGCGGGCGCATCATGGAGAGCCTGATCGAAAGCGGCCTCATCACCGGCGTGCTGGACATCACCACCACCGAGTGGGCGGATGAACTCGTGGGCGGCGTGCTCAATGCAGGACCGCATCGTCTGGAAGCCGCCGGGAAAACCGGCACCCCTGCCATCGTCACCCCCGGCTGCCTGGACATGGTGAACTTCGGCGAGCGCGCCAGCGTGCCGGAGAAATACCAGGATCGTCTCTTCTATCAGCACAATCCCCAGGTCACCCTCATGCGTACCACGCCCGAGGAGTGCGCCGAGCTGGGCCGCATCCTGGCGGAGAAAGTGAATGCCTACACCGCCCCGGTGACCGTGCTGCTGCCGTTGAAAGCCATCAGCGTCATCAGTGCGCCTGGCAAACCCTTCCACGATCCGGCCGCCGACGCCGCCCTCTTCACCGCGCTCAAAACGAACCTGCGCGCCGACATCCCCGTCATCGAGATGGACTGCGAGATCAACGCACCCGCCTTTGCAAAGGCGTGTGTAGATATATTGTTAAAGACAATAGCACATTAAGCCTTATAGCATTACAAGCGCAAAGGCCATGAACCAATTACTTGTTTTATACCTCCTGGGCATTTCTGCCGTTCTACAATTTCAAAAAATATACGCAGAAGATGCGCCGCAAAAAAACGAGTATATATATGTAATATACTCACGTGAAACTTTGATTGAAAGATTTAACAAAGATGGCAAAAGCGACGTCTTTGCGAATGCTGCGAGCTTGCTCGGGCACAATGAAGAAGGATATCGCGATGGCTTATCTGGAATTTCTGTGGATCTCGATGGCAATGTTTTTGTTACTACCTCGGGAAATGCCGTCTTAAAATTTACGCCTGAAGGCAAAGGGGCCAATTTTCTGACACCAGCCAATGGCGGCCAATCTCCCGCCTTTGATTCACTAAATAATCTCTATCTTCGATCCCCTGACTACAGAACAATAATCAAGCTTGAGCCAGATGGCAATCGGACAACAGTTGTCAACCTTAATGCGCCACCATTTGTAGAAGATGATGAGCTGCATGATATAATGGTAGATCGTCAAGATCGACTTCATTTCACGGTTCATAAAAGTGTAAATTATGGATATTCAAATGAAGAAAGAGAAATATATATTTTAGACAACGGTTCCTTATCCCAGTTTTTCCCGGAAAAAGTGATTCAACCAGTCGGAATGGCAAGGGACAGTAAACAGAATCTATACGTGGCTAACGGTATTATAGCATATAACGAACAAGATGAACTGTCTTTGCTTTTAGCGAAACTAATGAAATTCAACGACCTAGGACAAGGAGGGGTTTTTTCTTCGCGTTGGCGTTTCGATTGGGAGCCTCAATCTGACTGCCCTGTTGGCATAGTAGTAGATAAAGAGGATAATATTTATGTAATGGGAGGATTATCAAAGAATATCACTAAATTCTCCCCTGATGGCAGTCATTCTGCATGGGCTGATTCCGCTATTTCAAGGCCTATCTACGATCCAACCGAATGGCTTGAAGACATTTCAATGGCCATCGGTCCTGGCTATGAAACACCAGTCATTTTCATCCCTGGCATTGCAGGCAGCATGTTGACCGGAGCTGGGGAGGATGGTTCATATGGAACTGGAAATGGTGAGTATCTTTGGCCATCGCTTGATGCATTAGATATTCGTGCTTTAAACCTTCGAACAGGAGCAAACGATGTTAAAGCTGTTGGCCTTATTCGAGAGTATGATCCTGTTGATGTCGGAGTTGGGACTGAGATTGTCTATGGACCCTTCATTGATTTCATGACTGACACACGGCAAGGTTATCACTTTTTTGATTTGGATGAGAATCCGAATCGTATGACTTCATCATTTCAAACCGCAACGAGCGGGATGGCATCAATCCCGTCATTTTTCCCGTTTCCATATGATTGGCGTAGGAGTAACTCCGTTCACACTTCCGATCTTCGGCAATATATTCAGAACATTCGGCAGCTTCATGGTGGCGCAAAAGTGAATGTGGTTGCCCATAGTATGGGAGGGCTTTTATTGCGCCGCTACATTCTGGACTATGGGGCCGATGATATTGAAAACGTGGTAACTGTAGGTAGTCCTTTTTGGGGTGCCCCAGTAGCTATATACCGAATGCTCGAGGGAGACTTATACGGACACACGATCGTGGACTGGTGGAACAATGACTCGATCAAGGCAACGCTCCCTACATTCCAATCATTCCATGAATTGCTTCCATCTTCGCTATACATGGAAAAAGCAGAGCGCCCGATGTTTTTGGAAGTTGGATGGGATTTAGACAATGACCGCAACAGTTTCGAAGACTACTCCATGGAAGACTTTCGTTCAATGATTGATCGTGAAGCCAGCCCGGACACGCCCAGTGTAAACAATTTGGCGTTTCACAGTTTTCAAGGCGGCAAGCAGGATGATTGGTCCTCGGACACAAACGACATCAAGTTTCTACACATCTACGGTGACCGACCGCAGAGAGATACAACTGTCGCAGTAGCAGTCACGACTGAATATCGCGGCGATCTAGGGAGACAAGCTCCATACCCGAAGTTTTTCGAGATCAAGGGGAGGGGGGATAAAGTGGTTCCTTATCTCAGCGCCAGGCGTCCAGACTCATATTGCGCACCAAATACCACATATCAGGCAATAACGACAAGCGATCTTTCAGAGCACACTGAGATGATGAGGAACCCTGTGGTTCTGAATATGATTGTTGATTTCTTGGAAGACGGCCAGTTATCAACATCGGCTGCACCAGCACTGGCTGCTCAAACAACTGGACCAAGTACAGGATGGCTCACAGTTTCGGTCCGCGGGTCAAACTACGTCCGTATTACAGACGCTTCCGGCAATACGAACGCAAAGCTCAACAGTTCAGCAGCAAGGAAGGTTCCAGGAGTGGATATCCGCTATGGAGGCAACCAGGCTTGGGTGGACATTGAGTTTCCTGATCATCTGACACTTTTCGTCGAAAGCGACCAGTTGGTTACTGAGATGGAACTCGTGATAACTTACTATGATTCATCGGGCGTTGCTATAAACCTTTCACGTTATCGTTTCCAGCCAAACATGCATCCGTGGAAGCTCAGCTTAACCTCAACACAGGTTCCTGACCTCAGGGTGGATCACAACAACAGCGCCAGCTACGAACCCACAGAGTTGATCACGCCAACTCAATCTGCATCTGGAGCACATATAGACATCACTCCACCTACTGTATCACTGGACATGTCACTCGTTGGAGGAAGTCTCCTTATTTCAGTGACAGGATCCGACGGTTCACAGCCTGCTCCGATCGTATATTACTCTCTCGGTAGCGATCCAGTTCAAACTTACACGGTCCCTTTGGTATTGCCCATCTCTGAAACTCGACAACTCAGAGTTTTTGCTGAGGACGAAATGGGTAATACTTCAGGATTAATTGAGACCGCCCTACATCCCAGACTTTCTCCACATCGCGCAGCAAACGGAACCATCACGCTAACATGGCCAATGGCAATGGCCTACATCCTGGAAGTATCCGATTCGCTGGAAGAAGAAAGCTGGACTCGTTCCTCTACTTCAATCACTCGAAGCGGCTTCATGGAGAGCACCTCTTTTTTGACTGAGGGGAGTCAGTTGAATTTTTTTCGTCTCCGCTCGCAGCTAATATCCAAATAGGATGATAAATCAGACGTTTCCAGCCCAATTTATTTTCACCTCACACTTCTCCGTTGCCACCCATGTCCCTCGGCCAACTTCTCCTCACCGGCGTTCCCGGTCCTGAACTCGACTCCGAAACCGCCGCCCGCTTTAAGAAGCTCCAGCCCGGTGGCTTCATCCTGTTCGGTCGTAACATCGTCTCCCCCGAGCAACTGCGGAAGCTGATTGATGATCTGAGGGATCTCTCCAACATCGAGCCCTTCATCACGATTGATCAGGAAGGTGGCCGTGTCTCACGCCTGCGTTTGATCGGTGAAGAACCGCCGAATGCCCAAGCGCTTCGGGATAAGGGCGACATGAAGCTGATCAAACAGCATGGCAAGCTCACCGGCCAGATCCTGCGCCTGTTCGGCTTCAATCTCGATCTCTGCCCCGTCCTGGACATCTCCTACGACGACACCGCCGATAACTCCCTCAAAGGCCGCTGCTGGGGTCGCGATCCACAGCAGGTCATCAACAACGCCGGAGTCTTCAACCGCGCCATGCGGGGAGAAGGCATCCTGAGCTGCGCCAAGCACTTCCCCGGCTACGGCCCTGCCGAGTGTGATCCGCATGAGTTCCTGCCGGTGATTGGGAAAACCCACGAGCAGATGCTGGAGTCCGAGCTGCTCCCCTACACCGCCCTGCTACCGGAGATCGACAGCGTGATGACCTGCCACAGCAACTACACCGCTTATGATCCCGACCGCCCACGCTGGCCCGCCAGCCTGAGCCACAACGTCTGCACGAAATTGTTACGCGATCAGTTAGGCTTCGAAGGCCTGGCCATGACCGATGATCTGGACATGGGCGCCATCCTCAATGAGGTGACCTTTGAGCAAGCCATCCAGGAAGCCGTGCGTGCAGGCAATGACCTCGTCATGATCTGCCATCGCCTGGAGATGGTGGAGCTGGCCCGTCAGCATCTGGAGGGTGTGGAGGCCCCCATCCTCCACGATGCCCTGGTGCGCATTGAGAAGACCAAGAAGCGTCTCGTCTCTCCCGATAAATTCAGCCTGGATCGCTTTGCCAAAATCAACCAAGAGATCTGGGATCTGCGCGTCGCCACCCTCGGAGAAGATCGTGCCAAGGTGCTCAGCGTCGAAGACGGCAAGCGCTCTCCCGTGGAGCTGTATTGAGGTGAAAGGTGATGTGAGCCCTCGAAAGTGATGCGGGCACTCCTGCCCGCAGTTCGAAGGCCGAGCGAGAACCAAAAGCGTCTAAGCCCTGAAAAGAACCCTCTGATGACTTCGCCACTGAATGAGCCAAGTTTATCCCTTGGACTTCCTTGCGGCCAGGAGTGGCCGCATCACTTCGGTGATGTGAGCCCTCGAAAGTGATCCGGGCACTCTTGCCCGCAGCCGAAGGCCTAACGAGAACCACAAGCGTCCAAGACCACGAAAAGGACCCTCTGATGACTTCGCCACTGAATGAGCCAAGTTTATCCCTTGGACTTCCTTGCGGCCAGGAGTGGCCGCATCACTTCGGTGATGTGAGCCCTCGAAAGTGATGCGGGCACTCCTGCCCGCAGTTCGAGGCCGAGCGAGCTTCTAATCAGCCCAAGACCACGAAAAGAACCCTCTAACGACTTCGCCACTGAATGAGCCAAGTTTATCTCTCGGACTTCCTTGCGGCCAGGAGTGGCCGCATCACTTGACTGAGCTCAGCACCTCCAGAGCCCGCTCCACATCCTCAGCCGTGTTGTAGCCATGCACGGCGAGGCGGATGCGCCCGGCGCTGTGCATGACATGCACCTCGGCGCGCTCCAGCGCCGCATGGATCTCCGCGCTGCGCTCATGCATGAAGGCCACAATCCCGGTGGGGCGCTCCGCATGCAGCGGGCACATGGGTTTCAAACCAAGGTCGATGAGCCCCGCATGCAACCGCTGCACCAGAGGATCGGCATGCGCCGAAATCGCCGCCACACCGATGCCGTCCACATAGCGTAAGGCCGCATTCAAAGCATACAGCGCGGCAAAGTTCGGCATGCCCACCGAGAAGCTCAGCGCCCCGAGTTTCGGCACCGCACGATCAAAGCGATCGTGATCAAAAGCATTGTCCAGATGATACCAGCCGCCGGCATGCGTGGTGAGTTTTTCCGCATTGCGTCGGGGCACGCCGATGATGCACCCGCCATGCACGCCCAGCGTCCACTTATGCGTGCTGCTGATCACGATGTCCGCCTCCGGGCACTTCAGTTCCACCCGACCGAGAGCCTGGGTCACATCCACCGAGATGAGAGCCCTCGGCGCCCGCTCACGCACCCGCTGCACCAGGGGTTGCCAGTCGATGCGATGACCGTTGTAAAAGCTGACGAGAGACACCTGCACCAGACGGGTCCTTTCACTCAGCAGCGCTTCGAGATCGGAGGCCTGCAGCTCTCCTCCCGTGGCTTTCCACAGCTTCACCTGGGGAGCATTCACCGCCCGCAGCCACGGCGTGGCCCCGGCGGGGAAATCGAGATCCGTCACCACCACCTCATCCTCAGCAGCGAGGTTCAGCGCACTGGCCAGCAAGTTATAAGCCTCTGAGCTGCAGGAGCAGAAGGCCACCTCATCCGTGGCCATCCCCAGCATCCGCGCACTGACCTCCCGGCACTGCTCCACCGCCGCAAAGTGCCCGTCCCTGCCGCGCATGCCCTTCTGCTTATCCTGCCAGTAGGCTTGGATCGCCTCACCCACGCACAACGGAGGGATGCTCTCCGCTGCGGTGTTGAGATACGTGAGGCCGTGAAGGCTAGGAAAATCGCGAGAGCGGGAGAGATCCGTGAGCATGGGGCTGATACCAACGCTGCATGAAAGCGACTCCAATCAGCCTGACCTGCGAAAAACAAGAGCGCCTCACGGCCTCGATACAGCCGATCCCTCACCCCTTCGAAACACGATGTCGCCACTCATCAGGCCTCTGTTTATTGGGTGTGATGGATAACACCCGCACATGCGCCCGCCCTTCATCATATTCATCGTAGAGCTTATACGGAAACCGCTGGAGACGATACCCCCGCACGCCCTCCCCGACCGATTGAAAACGAGCAGGATCACCCACCACGGTCTGGATGGCCTCCTCCACAGCTTTCATGAACCGATCCGCCGCAAAGATACTCTGAGCCGCATACCCATGCGCACTGTCATGAAGCTCCTCCTCAGCCAATGGATGCAGTTCTCGGGTCATGCACCCCGACAGACCTCCAAAGATTCACGCACCCGGCGAAAGGCATCCTCCACAGGCACGCCCTGCACCGCCCCCGACCGCATTTCAGCCAACCGCGCTTGAGCTTCAGATACCTGCGCCTGCTCGACTTCTTCATAAGATCGAGCACTGACAATCAGCTTCTCAACCAGAGTCATGCGTGATTCTTCAGGCAACTGAAGAGCTTCCTGGAATAAGCTATCGACTGTGGTCGCCATGGTTGACGAACCTATCACCAAATCCACCTCCCATCAAGTAAGCACTCCCTTGAACCCAGGGCTTGCATGACACCGTCACAACATCCACACAAACAAAGCGATTTCGGCACGCCATCTGCGTGTTACGGTGGCCCCAACCCAAATTATGACAGCGCACCCAAGACTCCTGTCGTGGATCGAAGAGATCCGTTCCTTATGCCAACCTGACCATGTCCGTCTCTGTGATGGCTCCGCAGCCGAATACGACGAACTCTGCGGCGTGCTCGTGGCCAATGGCACCTTCCAAAAACTCAACCCCGAGAAGCGGCCCAACTCCTACCTCGCGTGCTCAGACCCCAATGACGTCGCCCGTGTGGAAGACCGCACCTACATCTGCAGCGCGCGCAAGATCGACGCCGGCCCCACCAACAACTGGGTGCCGCCTGCCGAGATGAAAAACACCCTGAAGGGTCTCTTCACCGGCTGCATGAAAGGCCGCACCATGTATGTCGTGCCCTTCTGCATGGGCCCGCTCGGCTCCCCCTTCTCCGTCATCGGCGTCGAGATCACCGATTCTCCCTACGTCGTCGTCTCCATGCGCATCATGACCCGCATGGGCCAGGCCGTGCTGGATCAGCTCGGCACCGAGGGCACCTTCGTGCCCTGCCTGCATAGCGTGGGTAAACCGCTTGCTGAGGGTGAGGCCGATGTCCCCTGGCCGTGCAGCGAGACCAAATACATCGTCCACTTCCCTGAAGAGCGCAGCATCTGGAGCTACGGCAGCGGCTACGGCGGCAATGCCCTGCTCGGGAAAAAATGCCTCGCCCTGCGCATCGCCAGCGTCATGGGCCGTGATGAAGGCTGGATGGCCGAGCACATGCTCATCTGCGGCGTCGAGTCCCCCGATGGACGTAAAAACTACGTGGCCGCCGCCTTCCCCAGCGCCTGTGGGAAAACCAACTTCGCCATGCTGGTGCCGCCCGCCACCTACCTCGAACAAGGCTGGAAAGTCAGCGTCGTCGGGGATGACATCGCCTGGCTGCGCCCCGGTCCTGATGGCCGCCTCTGGGCCACCAATCCCGAGGCCGGCTACTTCGGCGTCGCCCCCGGCACCTCCTGGGAGTCCAACCCCAACGCCATGGCCTCCATCAAGGCCAACACCATCTTCACCAACGTGGCCCTCACCGAAGACGGCGACGTCTGGTGGGAAGGCATGACCAAAGAGCCCCCCGCAAAACTGACCGACTGGCGCGGCCAGCCCTGGACCCCGGATTGCGGACGCCCCTCCTCCCATCCCAACAGCCGCTTCACCGCCCCCGCCAGCCAGTGCCCCACCATTGACGAAAACTGGGAAAAACCCGAAGGCGTGCCCATCTCCGCCATCATCTTTGGCGGTCGCCGTGCCACCACCTTCCCCCTCGTCTTCCAGGCCTTCAACTGGGTCCACGGCGTCTTCCTCGGTGCCAACATGGGCAGTGAAACCACCGCCGCCGCCGCCGGAGCCATCGGCAAAGTCCGCCGCGACCCCATGGCCATGCTCCCCTTCTGCGGCTATAACATGGGCGACTACTTCGCCCACTGGCTGCACATGCGGAAAGACGTCAAAGAGCTGCCCCGCATCTTCCACGTCAACTGGTTCCGCAAGAGCGCCGAGGGCAAGTTCCTCTGGCCCGGCTTTGGCGAAAACATGCGCGTGCTCGAGTGGGTGGTGAAACGCTGCCGTGGCGAAGCCCGGGGTCACGAAACCGAACTCGGCTGGATGCCCCGCTACTCGGAAGTGAACTGGGATGGCCTCGAATACAGCCGCGAGCAATGGAACGAGCTCATGAACTTCGACCGCCGCGAGTTCCGCCAAGAACTCCTCAGCACCGAAGAGCTTTACCTCGACCTCTACGACGACATGCCCAAAGAGCTCTACTACCAACGCGAGCTCCTGGCCGGGCGTGTTTGAAGACGGTAGGCCGGATGTGTTTGGCGCAAGAGATGATGTAAAAATCTCGATCCTCATCGCCAAACGATCCGGCTCAGGGAGAGGTCGATGACACGAGAGCCATGCGAGCCTTCCCAGAAGCCGGCAGTAGGCCGGATGTGTTTGGCGAAATTCACG
>NZ_FUYE01000027.1 GCF_900167535.1 Prosthecobacter debontii | reverse complement strand
CGATACGTTCACGTAAATCCAGAGAAAGAGTGGCCATGCTCAGACTATCTCACACTCCCTCTTGTTACGCTATAGAATTATTTAATATGCTCTAGGGTGGCCACATTCCGACGAAAGCGGTGTCGTCGAGGAAAGGGCTATGCTCTTGCCTCTCTGCCACCGCACTTCGGGACGCTGTCGCGACTGCACAGCCCTCTCTCAAGCGACCTTCACGATCAGTTGGAAGGATGCACCGCGCCCGTCGGTCTTTTGATGCACCAGATCACCGCCCAACTCGCGGGCCAAACGGCGGCTGAGCGCCAAACCCAGACCCACGCCTGGAGCGCTGTGGGCGGCCTCAGTGGCGGATTTGCTGAAGGGCTGGAACAGACGTTTCTTTTGGGCCTTCGGCAAGCCGGGTCCGTAATCGCGCAGGGTGAAGCTGATGCGGTCCCCCAGGCGATGCACCTGGAGATCGAGTGCGCGGGACTGGCAATCCGGGGCGGCGTATTTACTGGCGTTGTCGGTGAGGTTGAAGAGGATCTGTTCAACGGCCATAGCATCCACACGCACGTCGGAGGCGAGGGCTGAGGGTTCGGCTTGGAGATTGATCTGGAGATCCACCTGATCCGCACGTTGACGCAGGCGCGGGAGGATACGGTCTAACAAACTTTCCACTTGAATGGTTTCCATTCGCCCCGCCGTGCGACCGCGCTCAATGCGCGAGTAAGCGAGCACGTTTTCCACCAGATGCATGAGGCGGGTGGATTCATCGCAGAGGGTTTGCAGATAACTGCGACGCTGAGTGGCATCGGGCACCATGTCATCGGCCAGCATCTCTGAATACAGGCGGAAGGTGGTCAGAGGCGTGCGTAGCTCATGTGTGACCGCCGAGACAAAGGCACCGCGTCGTTCACTGAGGCGCACGGCCCGATGCAGCACGAAGGCGATGGCAAGGGAGGCGGCAATCAAACAGAGCCAAGCGATGGCGAGTGTGGGTTTCAGGGCCGAGCCGAGGTCGGCGGGCGAAACAGGGACCCGCCCCGTGAACAGTTTGACTGGGAGCGTGACGAGAGCCAGCGCATCGGTGCGTGCAGCGGAGGGGCTGATGGACTGCAAGCGCGCCTCAGGCAGAAGGTCGCGCACGCTATCGAGCAGACGGGTTTGCAGTTGCTCCCAGTCTAACCAAACACCTTGCAAACGATTTTGGCCTTCGAGTGTGGCGGTGCGCAGCAGCAGCAGTTCATTCTCCAGCCAGACCGCTTGCAGATCTCCTGCCAGGGATGGGAGCGACTGCCGTTGTGTTTTGTCTGCAGAGGGCGTGCCGGAGTCTGATTTTTGACTGCGATATCGGCTGGTGATGATGTCCAGGGGTGAGCGAGTTTCGGCTTCGGAAGTAGAGCTTTCTGCCAAAGTGGACGTGGCGACCTCGGCGACCTTGGAAGGTGGTGGTGCGACCTTCTTTAGAGGGGGTTGATAGCGTTGCTTTTCCTGAGCCGAGACATTGCTGGTGACGATGGCGGAGCGCTGTGTTTGTTCGATGGAATTGGCGACACTTTGCACATCCAATTTGTCGTCCTTACTCATGACAGCCTTGGCCTTTTCTGCCTCTGGCGCGGCTGGCGTCGTGGGTTTGATCTGGATGAGCTGGGTGCTGGTCTGGGCCGTGGCTTGCTTCACCTCGGGATGCCTTTTGAATAGAGTCTCCAGAGTGGTCAGATTCTGTTGGGTGTCTCGGTTGGCTTGGGAATTGAGCACATACCAGCTCGTGGCGAGTTCGCGCTGCGCGCCGCTCGGGGCCTGAGGGCTGGTGAGGGAGACCTGGGTGGTGGGCAACTCAAAGTGCAGCTTCACCAGATCGGGAAGATTCCCAAACAGTGGCGAAGGCATGAGGGCTTGCCCTTTGGGGATGCTCTCGGTCTTGCTGGCAAACAAATCATCGGGCGCATAGAAGGCCTGATAGTGATAGGCTGGGCGTGAGTTTTCCCGGATCAACAGCGCACTGGCCAGGGAATCCATACGCCAGAGCGCGAGCCGCACCTTTTCCTGCACCTGGGCATCCTCAGCCGTGAGCTGGCGCTGATGCTCCAGATCCAGCATGCGTAGGCTGATCCACACCATCGCTCCGGTGAAAACCAGGAGGCAGAGGGTGAAGAGAAACCAGCGGAGGAAAGGGCGCATGGGAGGAGGTGGAGTTCAGTAAGCAGTGTTCAGTGTTCAGTGTTCAGTGTTCATGAAGGTCATATCGGACACGTGGGGGATGATTGAATACTGTTTACTGAAAACTGATCACTGTATTGTCACTGGCTCAACATATAGCCCTTGCCTCGGACGGTGAGCAGGAACTTGGGTTCGCTGCCGTTGTCTTTGAGCTTGGCGCGGAGATTGGCGATGTGCATGTCAATGGTGCGGGTCTCCATCTGACGCGGTTCGATGCGCCAGACGCGGCGGAGAAGTTCCTCGCGTGAGATGGCGCGACCCCGATGAGCGGCGAGGTATTCGATGAGCCCGCATTCGCGATCCGAGAGTTCTTCACGTCCACCGTCATGGTAGCGGAGTTCCATGCGTTCGATGTCAGCGACACCTGAAGGAAAGGGGATCTGCTGAACAGGCTTGGGACGTTCAGGGGATCGGCGTAAAACGGCCTCCACGCGTGCCAGCAGTTCGCGCACGCTGAAGGGTTTCACCACATAGTCATCCGCGCCTAACTTTAAGCCTTTCACTCGATCCGCCTCCTCGCCTCGTGCTGAGAGAATGATCACAGGGGTGCCGGGACGATGATCGCGCAAGGCACGCAGGATCTCGAAGCCGTTGTAGTTGGGCAGCACAAGGTCCAGCAGCATGAGATCAAAGGAAGCCTTCTGAGCCTGCTCCATGCCAGAGCCTCCCTCCGCAGCTTCGAGGACTTCGTAGCCCGAGAACCGCAAGGCATCACACACACCACGCCGGATGGCGCTGTCATCTTCAACAACCAGGATCGTGGACATGGGCGGTGATTCGAAAGGAGACGATTGTGTCCCATGAGTCCTATAAGACTGATGGGACACATTCAAGAACGAAGCGAAGGTTTGGCTATGACGATCACTTAAACGTGATGGCCTTCTTGGCGGCCTGTTCACGCACCGCTTTCACCATGGCTTTGTCAAGGGTGTCGTCAGCGCCACTTTCTTTGGCTTTTTCAGCCACATATTTCTGACGCTCTTCATTGAGCTTGTTGATCTGAGTTTGGATCTTTTCGCGCTCGGCGGCCTTTGCATCCAGGTAGGCCTGACGCTTCTCGGGTGCCAGATCTTTGAGTTCGATTGGCAGCTCGGCTTCGGGGATTTTGTCCAGTTTAACGCCAGCTTTTTTGTTCGCATCCACCAGATCCCAGCCTGTGTTGCTATAGTTAGAGCTGGCTTTGGTCAGGGCCCGCTGCACAGCGGCTCCGGCTTTTTCATAGAAGCTTGCGTTGCTGTCCTGGGCAACCTGATTGGAGGCTCCTCGGTGGCCATCTTTTCCATACATGATGTAGGTCTTGTTCAGCTCGATGCTCAGTTGAGTGATTTCTTTATCCTGCGGAGCTTCGATGTGAACGATGGCTTTATCTTGATCAATGGTCAGGAAGCGACCTTCCGCCAACGCGGCTCCGGTGCGCCAGCCGCCGTTTTCGCCATCCCCCTGATTGCCGCAATGGATGGTGTTGACGACGACGCCTTTCTGGATGGCGGCTTTACAGGCGTCTTGCGAGTTCACCGGTCCTTGGGTGAAGGGCTCATTCCCAGCGATGAAGATGGCCTTGTAAACCTGACCATCTTTGTCCCAAGCCAGTTTGTCCAGAGCCTCGCGAATGACGGCGCCGCAGTATTCATCTCCACCATTGGTGGTGAGTTTGAAAAGCTGCTCGGAGACCTTATCGAGATCGCGCGTGAAGGGCAGCACCTGGCGGATGTAGTTGCTGCCGACACTCAGCCCATTGTTACCGTATTCATATAGAGCTACCTGCACGACCGGGGTTTTGTCGCCCTGCTTGGCGTCGTTGAATTCATTGACGATTTTCCAGAGCTGGGTCTTGGCTTGCTCAATGAGGCCATTCATGCTGCTGCTGGTATCCAGGAGGATGGCAATTTGAACCAAGGCCTCCTGGTCGGTCACGGGTTTGGTCTCGATGATGGTCTGAGACTTGTCTTTTTCCGTGATGGTCACGGTGACGGTGCCCTCAGCGGCGGTGGCTTGAGTGGCCAGTGCAACGCTGCTCAGCAGGCTGAGGCAAGCGGGGCGAAAGAAAGAAGGAAGGGTAAGTGCTTTCATGGCACCCCCAGCCTCACCGACAGACTTCTCGGCGTCTGTAAAGCGTGTGTAAAACGATACCCGTTTTATCCTCCCAGATATCGGACCCAAGGAAGCTGCGTCAAGGTGCCTTGTCTGGAGTTGGTGCAGGCACTTCTGAAACCAGCACGGAGGTTTGGGGGGCCTTGCCGTAGTAAAAAGACAAGTAGTGCATGCCCTTGATGAATGTGGCGTTCACATTGCCAGCATCAAAGGTCACTTTACTGCCAAGTGCGACCACTTCGGAAGGTGGCCAAGCGAGGTGACTGTTAAACACTTGGTTAGGATTCACCACCCTTCGACGCAGAATGCCTGCGCCACGGTGATAGTAATAGTTGCTCAGCAGTCCGGTTTCAGCATCCAGGACGAGGCTGGGGGTGGAGGCGGAGACATCGCCGATGTTGGTGCGCGTGCGTGTCCAGGTCTTGCCGTAGTCTGTGGAAGTGATCTGAAACTGAGCGCGCTCGGTGGTGGTGCCGCCGAGTTCGGTGCGCGCAATGCAGAGGATCTTGCCATCTCCCAGATAGACGGCGGCGGGCTCGGTCGGCCAGTCGCCTCGGAGCAGGCCAGTCTCGATGGGCGTTTGCGTCCAGGTGGCGCCGTTATCACCGCTGGTCAGGGTGCCCCAGGAATTGGTCGGCTTATCTCCGTAATCCCCGGCGAACCACAGGGCCATGAGACCGACGGTGGGGACCTCGAAGACATCGGTGATCTGCATGGGATTGACCTCGAGCTTCGGAGTCGCTACGAGGGTGAAAGTCACGCCATCCGTGGTGCGGTAGAGATCGTGCTGCCACGGCTTACCCACACGCCGTACCCAGAGAAGCATCGTGCCATCCGCATCCAGGCCCTTACCGGTGGGCACCTCGCCATAGCCAGGTGTGTTGGCGACGACGGTTTCATCGGTCCAGGTTTTGCCGCCATCCGTGGAGGTGCGGGCATAAACCGCACGGGCGTCTTCCCCAATCGTGTGCCCTTGGCCACGCGTGTAAACGCAGACCAACTTGTTGCCGATGGCCTGCATCATGGGCCAGGAGTTATAGCCAGGAACATCCTGCACGACATGAACCTTGGCGGGAGCTTCTACTGGCGTCACCTTGACCATGATGAGTCCGGCGGGTTTGATGAAGGTATCGGCTGGATCTCCCGGCTCACGCTGAATGCGCAGCCAGAGAGGTGCATCGGGCACCACCTCATAGCAGGACTCCAGCAGGATGGTCCGGGTCTGAAGTGGTGCGGCGGGAAGCGCGGTCCGCACGGGCATGCCTTGATGGTAACGATCCATCACGGGTGCATGATCCACCAACTGAGAGAGGTGAACTCGATAAACATCTTCAAAGTTAGGGCCGGTGGTCGGATCATTCGTGGTCACCACGATCTCGACCTTCACCGCCTCACATTGACGGGGGAGGGTGACAAGACCCGCAACGGATTGCCCAACGGTACCCCCTGACAAAGACCAGACCGGAATGTGCACGGAGCCGCTGGACATGAGCACCAACGACGGCTGACCGGTCGCGATGGACAGTTGATTGGCAGTCAGGCAGATCGAGTCGGCTTGATGGTGTTCACCGGTGGGCGAGAGTGATGAGCTCTCTCCAAAGCAGGAGACAGTGGCGGTCAAAAGGGCTGCACAGAGAAGGCTGTTTTTCATGGTGGGTCAAAATGACGCAGCGGGATGTGACTCTCTATCGGGATCATTTTCCGCAGGCTGAGAATCTGCGATGTTCCCTAATGCCCTGTAACTGAGTGCGAATTTTTAACTATGGATTCCATACTGGTGATTGGTTGCATGACTTTAAGTCTTATGCAGGGTTGGCATCGGCATGGTGCGGTTTTGTTGGCGGATGGCGATGCGATGCTCGGCGACAATGGTTTTCTTGCGTCCGGCGCGATGATGACGTGCTTTGATACAGCCGGTCTTGCGGCGTTGCAGGAGAAGCTTTTTGACCATGCCTAAAGACACATCGAAGCGGCGAGCGATCTCGGGTTGAGTGCCCTCGCCTTGATCATAGGCTTTGACGATACGTTCACGTAAATCCAGAGAAAGAGTGGCCACGCTCAGACTATCTCACACTCCCTCTCGTTCCGTTATAGAATTATTTAATATGCTCTAGGCAATTTTCAGACCGTAACAACCGACCGGACAAGCGTCGGCTGTAGGTGCGAACGACGGTCCCCAAAATTCCGCTACTGCCGCTGAGGGGATTTCCGACCCACCGCCGCCACATGAAAATCTGTTGCAGACTTCAAATCTCATTCCCTCCCCTCTTTGCGATATCCGCTACCGAACTTCAAAATATGTGCGTATGAAAAAGTTTTTTGAAGTATTCTTTGGCCCTAATGCATGGAAGACGATCCTCGGTTTGGCGGCTATCTTATTCGTCTTTAGCTTTGTCGTTGTGGCTGTCCTTGCCCCTGCAGAGTTAGCTAAAACCTATGGGGCTGGATTTGCTGTAGCTTTGACAGTGCTGCTCAAGCGGTTTGAAATTAATACTCGCCGAAATAGGCTGCTCTATAGTGAACAATGGCATATGAGATGGGGCACTCATCTGCCACCTCAGCCTCACCGCCTCTCTGCGGAAAAATCCAACCTCCAGTGATCCGCCCTTCACGACCGATCACGGAAGACTAAAAACGGACCACGGCTTACGGATTCCTCTCCTTCACGCCTGCTTGCAGGCCTTCACGGTATTGGCCATGAGCATGGCGATGGTCATGGGGCCGACGCCCCCAGGAACGGGAGTGATGGCTTGGCACTTGGGGGCCACTTCATCGAAGGCCACATCGCCGACGAGCTTGTAACCCTTTTCGGTGCCTGGAGCTTCCACGCGGTTGATCCCCACATCAATGACGACGGCCCCTTCTTTAACGTGCTCGGCTTTGACAAATTCCGGGCGCCCGATGGCGGCGATGAGGATGTCCGCCTGTCGGGTGATGGAGGGCAGATCCTTAGTGCGGGAGTGAGCCACGGTGACGGTGGCATCTCCGCCGATGCCTTTGGCCATCAGCAGCAGGGCCATGGGCTTACCCACGATCATGCTGCGGCCCAGGACCACGACGTTGGCCCCTTTGGTCTCGATCCCAGCATCGATGAGCAGACGCTGGCAACCTAGCGGAGTGCAGGGGACGAAGCCGGTGGAGTCTTCCAGAGCCAGCTTGGCCACGTTCACGGGGTGGAAGCCGTCCACGTCTTTGGCCGGATCGATGGCGCGCACGATAGCGGCTTCATCGATGTGCGGTGGGGGGGGGCTCTGCACTAGGATGCCGTGGATGGCCGGGTCGTTGTTCAGCTTCTCCACCTCGGCCAGCAGCTCTTCCTGAGTCGTGGTGGCGGGCAGCTCCAGCTTCACGGAGTGCAGGCCCAGTTCACGGCATTTTTTGTCCTTGGAGCGGACGTAGGCGCGCGAGGCGGGATCATCTCCCACCAGCACCACGGCCAGACCTGGCTTCTTCCCCACCTTCGCCAGTTCGGCGATGTCACGGCGGCATTCTTCCAGGACTTTTTCAGCGACAGCGGGGCCAGAGATCAATTGCATCTCCCTTGGTGACGCAGGGCAGGGGGGGAGTCAACGGCGACGAAAAAACTTTCTGTAACCGGACCGGGCTTCCCGGCATTCGGGTTTCTGAAGGCGGTCACCGTCTTCGTGGAAAAAGAAACCCTCATCCATCTCGAACTCGAATCGCTATGAAAACGTCCGTCCTCATCCTTGCCCTTGGCATCGCCTCCACACTCAGCGTCAGTGCCCGTGACTTTGGCCGCACCACCACGCTGGTGAGTGGTCGCGGAGTCGCCACCCGTCAGGTCAGTGGCTACGTCGTCCCCGGTGCTGCCAGCCGCACCGCCAGCACCACCGGTCCCCATGGCCAAACGGCCACCGCCAGCCGCCAAGTCACTGGCACGGCGGGCAATCGCTCCACCACAGGCCTCTACACCGGGCCTCAGGGCCAGACCGTGAGCACCCAAGGCGGTGTGACCTACAGCAATGGCACCCGCACCGCCACGCGCAGTGCCACAGGGCCTCAGGGACAAACCAAAAGTGTGACGAAAACCACCGCCCGTCCCTGAACCCCTCTCCGGCTTCCCATCTCCTTTCAATGGCCATCCCTCTCCCCTTTGGGGAGAGGTTAGGTGAGGGGGCAGGGAGCCATGTTTATACCCTTTTAAACTTCACGTTAATCTCAGATCATGAAAAAATTCATCCTCATTCTCTCTCTCGCCGCCTTGTCCTTACCTGCGCTGGCGTTGCCTAAAATCGGTGCCATGCGCGATCTTGGTGAAGGCATTTTACCAGATGCCACCCGTGAATCGGTGCGCGAGGTCGTGCGCACGGCCGCTCGTCATCTGCTGAATTTCCGCAAGGAAACCCCGCTCAGTGATGAGCAGCGGCAGCAACTGAAAACGGTGCTGGAGACGCATCGTCCAGAAACCCGCGCTTTGGTGGAGCGTGGACGCGAAGCTCGCAAAGCCTATGCTGCGGCGGTGAAGGCCCATGGGCCTGAGGCGTCGCAGACCCGCGAGGCGGCGCAAAAGCTGGGCGACCTAGCCCGGGATCGTGCCCTGCTGATGGCGCGTGTGGCGGTGGAGGTGCGCCCCCTGCTGACAGACGACCAAATCAAGCGTCTGGAGACAGCGCGGGCGGAGATCGAAACCCTGGTGGATGAGGCGATGAGCGCCGCTCACTGAGGTCAACTGGACTCGGACTAACAAAAAGAACTTCTCATCGATCAACAGACACTCGTTTATGAAAACATGGACCCTACTTTTGGCCTCGGTCGGCTTTCTGACCTTTGGCACCTCGCTTAGCCAGGCTCAAAACTATGTGCTGGAGAGTAAAGTGGCGGTGGTGGCCGCCGTCACCACCCAAGGCACCGAAACCACCCGAAGCCTGCGCGGAGGTGCGGAGGTCACACGTCTCGGCGTCACGGTGAAACCGTTCACAAATCGGGAAATCCTGGCGGAGATGAGCACTCGCACTTTGCTGGATGGCAGCACCTCGGGCTGGTCCTTGGTTTACCTCATGGATGCCCAGCAGCAGGGCGGCATCTATGCCAGCAAGAGCGGCATCATCCCCGTGCCGGTGCCGGAGGATCTGGTCACGCTTCCCACCTACAGTGTCGGTTTGCAGACCGGCACGCAGACTCAGCATCCGGGTGGGGCTACCTACTCCGCGCTGACCGAATTGGCATTGGCTTCGGCTCAGGTTCGTGGTTTATCTGTGAGTGGTTTTGCCAGCAACGGCATCCGCAGCCTCACGGTCAAAGTGCAGGGCAGCACGTATCTCGTGGACACCGTGAGTTCGAAGTTCAACTTCACCGGCGGTGGGGAAGGGGAGTCTGGCGCTGAGTTGCTCAAAGGCAGCATCTCCATCGGCTCGGCGAAGCTATCCACCCTATCGGAGCTGCCTTGATCCTTCGTCACTTGTCGCTTCCTTGGTTATGCTGAAAATGCGGAGGGGCCTTTGGGGTTCCTCCGCCTTCGCCTTGACTCTATGTTCACCGCCCCCGCGCCTGATCCTGACCTGCCGCTCGTCCGTGCGGCTCAGGCGGGCGATATGGAGGCCTTTGATGAAATCATTCGCCGTTATCAGTCCCTCATGAGTGCCCTCCTGCATCGCTTCTCTCCCGCCCGAGCGGATCTTGAGGATCTCGTGCAGGAGACCTTTGTGAAGGCTTGGCGTGCGTTGCCGGAGTGGCAGCCGGAGCGGCCCTTTGCCCATTGGCTCAAGCGCATCGCGGTGCGCACGGGGCTGGAGTTTTATCGGCGGCGGCAGCACTCTCCCTTCTCTCGCTTGCAAGAGCCCAGCGCCGAAGGGCGTGATCCTCTGGACGATCTGCCCGCAGAGACGCCCGATGCCGCCCAGGGTGCGCTGGAGGAGGCGCAGTTCATCCTCTCGCATTTGCCTCCCGAGGATCGTGCCCTGCTCACCCTGCTGCATCTGGAGCAGATGCCGCTGGCGGAAATCGCCCAGCATTTTGGCTGGAGTCGCATCAATGCCAAAGTAAAAGCCTTTCGTGCCCGTCAAAGACTGCAAACCCTGTTAAAACGCCACGGTTATGAACTCCCCTAAACGCGACTGGAAGGATCTCACCGCTCAGGCTCGCCAAGCTTCGGCTCCGGCGGACCTGGATGTCCGGCATGCCATTCTCCAGGAGATCCGGGCTCCTCAGCCGACACGTGTTTCGGCTCCGGCGGAGCTGTGGACCGAGTTGTTTTCCCTGAGCCGGGCCGGTTGGCTCCAGTCCGGTCTGGCCTGTCTCATGGCCCTGGCAGGCTGGGCTTGCTGGCAGGGGCTGCCTGTTTTGAATGAACTGAGCCTGCTCTGGTCTTTGGAAGGACCTTTCTTAGCCCGTTTTTGATCGACGCCATGACCACGACTCCACCGCCTCCTGCTCTGACCTCTCCTGCGGCACCGCCGCGTGGACGGGCCTTGGTGCTTCTGTTTCTGGTCTTTCTGCTCGGTGCCGCCTCCGGGATCGGGGGAGGCCTGCTGCTGCTGCGCGGGCTGGCCCATCGGGCCTGGGCCGGGGAGTTGGGCGAGCACAGCCCCATCGAGATCGTCACCAGCAGCATGGAGCATCAGATAGCTGCCGAGCTCCAGCTGACCCCTGAGGAACGGCAGGCCGTGCAGGACGAATTGGCCGTGACCGTGCAACGCTTTCGCGACCTGAGGCTCAAGCTGCGGAGCGACAGCCGGGACATCGTGGAAGACACCGTGCAGCGCATCGAGCAGCGGCTGCCGCCGGAGAAGCGTGCGGAACTGCGCGCGCGCGCCGGTACGCGCCTGCGTCCCTGGGGCCTGATGAAATGAGAGGTGATCTGTGGGTAACCTCACCAGGACCGACAAAGAGATTGCCGGGGAGGGATACGGAATCGGTGAATGGGGAGACAGTTTGGAAAAAGCATGCGCGTTAGCGTTTCTTGTCCAATGCTGACTCTCCATTGACTTATGGACCAACCTGCTATGACCAGTCGCCGCACTTTCATCTCCGCCATCACCGCCGCGCTGGGCGGTTCTCTCTATGCTGCCGATGGCAGCCCGAAGCGCATCGTCCTCCAGTCCGCCTGGGATACGGTGAATATCGGTGACATCGGCCACACCCCCGGCACTCTGCACATTCTGGAGCAGCACCTGCCAGAACTACAGGTCACGGTCTGGGCCATGAAGCTGGATGAGCGTGTGACAGAGATGCTCAAGCGCCGTTTCCCCAAGGTCACATTCCTGCAAGGCAACGTGCTCGGCAGCAGTGCGAAGGATGTGGAACTGCAAGACGCCATCAAGAACTGCGACCTCTACATCCGCAATTCCGGCATGGGTCAGGACACCACCTGGATCAAGTTTTGCCGTAAGGTGGGCAAGCCCTATGGCATGTATGGGCAGTCGTATTTTAAGACCATGGTGAGCGGTGAAAAGGGCGAGGAAAACATGCAATTCCTCAATGAGGCCTCCTTCATCTACACCCGCGAGAGTCGCACGCTGAAGATGCTGCAGGAGGCCGGTGTGAAAGCTCCCGTGTTGGAATTCGCTCCCGATGGCTGTTTCGGCATCGATGTGCGGGATGAAGAGCGCGGTCTGGCCACGATGAAGAAGCTGGGGTTGGAAGATCGCAAATTCATCACCGTGCTACTGCGCACGAACACGCCCAAGGCCCCTGGCGTCGATGATCCGCGCCCTGAGAAGCTGAATCCTCTGCACCCCACGCCGCAACAGGTGCAGGATGATGAACGTCGTGCCGCAGGCTTCCGTGAACTGATCACGAAGTGGGTGAAGGCCACGGGCAACAAGGTGCTGATCGCGCCTGAGACCATCAAGGAGATGGGGCATAACAAACGATTGATCTTCGACCCCCTGCCTGAGGAGATCCGCAGTCATGTGGTGAATCTGGAGTATTTCTGGAATGCCGATGAAGCCGCCTCCATCTTTGCACGTGCTCACACCGTGGTCTGCCATGAACCCCACTCGCCGATCATCGCCCTGGCCAATGGCACGCCGATCATCCATTGGTTCTCCGAATTCCATGGGCTGAAGTGCTGGATGTTCGAGGACATCGGCCTCAAGGAGTGGCTGCTGGAGATCGATACCGTCCCGGCGGAGAAGGTCTTCCAAGTCGTCATGGCAAATGAGCGCGATTACCCCGCCGCCTTAGCCAAGGTGAAAAAGGCCATGGACTTCGTGCATCAACGCCAGAGCGAGACCATGAAAGTGGTGAAGAAGGTGGTGGGATAAGGCGGCTCCATTCGAGACCGCTCTGCCTCAGAAGCCTGGTATCAGAATTTTGATGCCAGGCTTTGTGCATTTGGCGGTTGATGTTCTGCCTAGCTATGGTGATTGTGCCATGATGCAGGCAAAACATTTTGTATTCGGCTTGGGACTATTTTGGTTGGGGCTAAACGGCATGCCTGCTCAAGAAGCGGTGCCTGAAGTGGACCCTATCCCCCAGGACCCGAAAGCGTTTCTGGAAAAAGATTATCAACGAGAGATGCGGGCATGGGCGGAGCGCTCCCTTCTACAAGCGGCTCAGGAGCGCTGGAAAACTGCGCCCTGGGCGGAGGAAGCCACCGCTCTGGTGAAGGAGGCGTATAAGCAGTATGAGCTGGAGTATGCAGATGCCACCCAGTGTCTGAAAGCCTTGGCACCGCGCTTTAAGGCCCTGCTCGATCAAGGTGCCGATGATCCCCTGCTTTGTTTCTTGGGAGCACTGGCGCTGTATGATGAGCGATTGAATTGG
The DNA here is from genome assembly GCF_900167535.1 of Prosthecobacter debontii. Lineage (NCBI taxonomy): Bacteria > Pseudomonadati > Verrucomicrobiota > Verrucomicrobiia > Verrucomicrobiales > Verrucomicrobiaceae > Prosthecobacter > Prosthecobacter debontii. The sequence continues at coordinate 39,750 of NZ_FUYE01000027.1, read as the reverse complement.
CGAGATGCCAAAGAGGCTTTGAAGAAAGCGAGAGCCCGTTCTCACGAATTGAATGCGGCAGGTCACTGTCAGCTCCTCACGTTTGTCATGGAGCAGCCGGGCTGCACAGGGTCAGAGAGCGAGGAGCTCTTCAATGAGGCGATCCGATCTGTTACAGATGGCAGCTACGGGGAGGACGAAGTCAATGTGATGATCCGCCAGCAGATGGATCTTCTGGAAGCGGTCACGCCCAAAGATCCCAATGACGTGACGCGTTGGCAGCAGGCCATTGCCGACAGTGCCTGGCCTGAGTGGGCGAAGCTGACGCTGGAGGGGGCGGGTGAGGTCAAGCTGGCCTGGATGAAACGCTCCAGCAGTTGGGCGCGTGAAGTGAATGACGATCAGTGGCGGGGCTTTGCCGAGCACCTGAAACGGGGCCGCGATGTCCTGGCTAAGGCCAATCGGCTGCGGCCTGATCGTCCTGAGGCGGCCACAAAAATGATCACGGTCTGTCTCGGTGAGTCAGTGCATTTGTCAGAGCTGCGTGCGTGGTTTGATCGGGCCGTCAGTGCTCAGTTCGATTACCTGCCGGCCTACAAGGCCCTCCTGTGGGCTTATCGGCCACGTTGGTTAGGCAGTCATGAGTTGATGCTGGCTTTTGGCAAGGCCTGTGCGGAAACACGCCGGTTTGAGACGGCGGTGCCCAGCCGCCTGATGGTGGCCTGCGCGGACGTGGTCAGTGAGGTGAAGCAGCCTGAAGCCGTCTTCCGGCATCCGATCGTGAAGGAAGCGGTCAGCCTCATGAGCCGAGGTTATTTAGACACGGCGGGGACCCCACCTTGGACCCGGGCCATGCGGGTCTCTAATGCAACCATGTGTGCCTGGCTGGCTGGGGATTATCCTTTGGCGAAAGAGGCGCTGACTCAGGCGGGCCCACGTCTGCATCGGACCACACAGAATTATCTGGGAGCCATGCTTCAGCATGAAAAAATGTTACGCGCTGATGTGGCGGCTACACTGGGTGAGTATGGAGAAGCCATGCGCCATGCGGCAACACCTCCGCCGGAAGCGACCCTGGAAGAGATGCGCAAACGCCTGATGGCGGTGGATGAAAAGACCCTGTCTCCGGAAGCGCTGGATTACTTCAAGGACGGCAAAGATTTGTTCGAGTTTCAAGAAGGTCTCAACAAAGGTGATTGGGTGAAGATCACGCCTCGGCAGCACCTCTCACAATTCGGCGCGGAGGGAGGGAACTGGGAGGCCGAAAACGGAGATTTGGTTCTCACCGGGCAGGATGAGCGCTGGGTGACCCTCTTTTTCCGGGTGCCGACGAAGGACGATCTCGAGATGCGGGGCGAGCTGGTTTTTGACGTGCCTGAAGACCTCGAGTTCTCTTACGGTAGCTGCGGGTTCGGCCCCTTGCTCCGCTGGCTTCCGCATGGAGTTGGGCGGTCAGAGGGTGGGGTTCGATTCATGACCTTCATCGTTAAAGACCGCAGCGCTTACACCCATGCCTATGGCGTTTCTTCAGACAAAAGCACTCGGCAGCAGCGGTTAAAGCTTCAAGCGGTGAATCCTTTCAGCGTCAAGATGGCTAGCCAAAAAATCAGTTATGACATGAACGGTAAAACCATGGCTCAACGTTTCGCGCTCAGCAAAATGGAGGTGGAGAACGAAGGCGGTTTTGTCGGTTTCACGGCCTACAACATCCCTTGGGGAGCCAAGGTAAGGGTCAAGAACATCGAGGTCCGAAAGATCACCGCCAAGGCCTTGGAGCCTGCTGTGGTGACGAAGCCTGCCGAGTCGGCGGTGAAGCGGGTTCAGGAATCCCTTGAAGCAGCCAATGAAAACGATCGCTCGATTCAATGGGCCATTCTTGCGGCCGTGTTGGTGGGGGGCTTTTTTATCCTGCGGTTGGTGAAGCCATCGGAGGGGTGATGAAGATCCCAGACTCCAGCATGGGTGTTTTTCACGGAGCACGCTTTTCAGCGTGCCCAAGACGGATGTTGGATATCACCCTTCAAGGGTTAGTCTTGCTGGTCTGGGTCCAGGTGGTAGGATGTCGATCCCGCGAAACCGCTTCGTCAGCGGCCACTCCAATGACTGCACAGCCGTGCCCGAAGATCACGAAGGACGATGTCCATCGCATCATCCGGCGTGATTTTGGCACCAATCAGGTGGCGCGAGTGAACGCGATTCTAAGTCGATATGGAGAGGCGGATTGGCAGCGTGAACCTGATCGGGTTCATTTAGCGATCCTCAAGATGGCTCAAGGCGATATCGAGAAAGTGGAGTCCTGCACCACGACAGCATGCTCGGATTATCGTGATGTGCTCGTGGCCGCCGAATACCGCCGTTATGCCGAGCTCACGTGGCCAGGGCGATCCACACCGGCTCTTGAGCAGGAGAAGGCTGCCGAGGAAGATCGAGCCGAGTGTCAGGCTTGGTTGAGGCGATAGGGGAAGCTCCAAGTAAGCTTGTTTGTTTCACGGCTTTGAGGCTGCAAGCAGCTAGTGTGCACACCGACTCTTCACCCCACGGTCATTTAGCTTAATAGGCTCCAAAGCGCACCTTCACCTAGCCTAGCCTCTCCCTGAGGGAGAGGGACTATCGTTTGGAGCCCTATTGAGCTGTAAAAGACGTTCTGCCTCGCCCCACTTGCGGGGCTGCGGAGCCGCCAAGCTCAAAGGGTGCTAGGCTAATTACAAGAGCAGAATTTCGCTCTTTATACCAAAGTGAAATTTAAAGTGGTAAAACATTTCAGCCCACTGCCCACCCCACGAATGAATGTGAAGCGTTATTTCGTCAGGCGGGAATAAGAGGGCCTTGCGGTCCAAAGGACCGCCGGATTCAGCCCAGGGCGAAGCGAAGCAAGCCCTGGGTGGGTGAGAAGAGGCCCACCTCTCAAAAGTCGCGGCCTGAAGGGTCGCGAGAGAGGGAATGGGAGGTGAAAACGTGCCGCCCGTTCCCGCGCTCCTTCAGAGCGCGACGTGGGTAAATCGACGGCGCTCGGGGTTTCCCAGGCCTTGCGGCCTGGGCTGAATCCTGCGGCCCTTCAGGCCGCGCAGATGTCTGAGCCCCTGATGAAAATGAAAGGGTAGAAACAGGACTCTGACGCCCCCCACCTCACCTTTCGCGCCGCGAAAGAGCTGGAGTGAGGAGCGGACTCGATCTAGCCCACGAATTTAACTCATTATTTCATCAGGTTGGTATTATTTCGTCAGATTGGTATAACGAAGCATCTTACCAATGTGCATTCATGAGGATGCTTGAGCTTGCCTCGTGGACTGCTGAGTCGGAGACAGCGATAACTTCATCCGTCTTCCACGCAGTAACCCGCACACGGAGTGTGCGGACCACATCGATTCGCCCTCCTCGCCTATCACCCCACGACAACCCCACAAAAAACGGGCCGCTGGTGAGCGGCCCGTTTGTGAGGGGTAAAGAATGCAAGGGGTTTAGACCTGATCCAATCAGCCTTCGCTGTTTTCGGAGGAAACTTCGGCCACTTCGCGCACCGGATTTTCGGCGGCGAATTTGAGGCGCTTGGTTTCGGCATCGAAGGTGACTTTGACCTGATCACCTTCCTGGATGTTGCCACTCAGGAGGTGCTCGGCCAGCGGGTCTTCGATGTTCTTCTCGACGGCGCGGCGCATTGGGCGGGCACCGTATTGAGGGTCGTAACCTTCCTTCATGAGGAACTCGACCGCAGCTTCGTCCAGCGTGATGTGGATGTTGCGGGTCTTGAGGCGGGCGACCACCTTGTTGACTTCCAGATCTACGATCTTGGCCAGCTCGGTTTTCTCCAGCATGCGGAAGACGATGAGGTCATCCAGGCGGTTCAGGAACTCAGGCTTGAAGAACTTCTTCGCCATTTCGCTGAGCTTGCCCTTGATGCTGTCGTTGTCGGCTTCGTTCTGGGCCATGGCGGCAAAGCCAAGGCTGGACTGCTTCTTGATCGTCTCCGCACCGACGTTGGAGGTGAGGATGACGATGGTGTTCCGGAAGTCGATCTTGCGACCGAAGTTGTCGGTGACCTGACCTTCTTCCAGGATCTGGAGCAGGAGGTTCATGACATCCGGGTGCGCTTTTTCGATCTCGTCAAAAAGCACGACGCTGTAAGGACGGCGGCGGACGGCCTCGGAGAGCTGGCCACCTTCTTCATAACCGACATACCCGGGAGGGGCCCCGATGAGACGGCTAGCGGTGTGTTTCTCCATGTATTCGGACATGTCGAGCTGGATGAGAGCCTCGCTGCTGCCGAACATGAACTCGGCCAGGTTTTTGGCCAGGAAGGTTTTACCCACCCCGGTAGGGCCGAGGAAGAGGAAGGAGCCGATGGGGCGACGTGGATCTTTAAGGTCGGCGCGTGAGCGGCGCAGAGCCTTGCTGATGGCCACGACGGCTTCGTCTTGGCCGATGACCTTGCCCTTCAGTTCCTGCTCCATCTTGAGCAGTTTCTGGGCTTCGGCCGTCTCCATGCGCTGGAGCGGCACGCCGGTCCATTTGGAGACCACGGCCATGATGTCATCCTCGGAGACATTGACGATGCGCTCCGTGTTGTTCTGGCGCCAGGTTTCCAGGATATCGTCGTATTTCTTCTTGGTGTTCTTCTCGCTGTCGCGCAGGCGGGCAGCTTTCTCGAAGTCCTGATCCTTGATGGCGGTTTCTTTCTCCACGCGGATGGATTCGATCTCAGCCTCAATGGTTTTCAGTTCCGGTGGGCGGGTCATCGCAGCGATGCGAGCCTTGGCACCGGCTTCGTCCATGATGTCGATGGCCTTATCCGGCAGGAAGCGGGCGGTGAGGTAGCGCGAGCTGAGCTTCACGGCGGAAGTGATGGCGTTCTCGGCATACTTCGCCTTGTGGTGCATCTCGTATTTGCCCTTCAGACCCATGAGGATCTGGATGGCATCTTCCACGGAGGGCTCCTCGACCTTCACCTGCTGGAAGCGGCGTTCCAGGGCGGAGTCTTTCTCGATGTATTTGCGATACTCGTTCAGCGTGGTGGCACCGATGACCTGGAGCTCGCCACGGCTGAGGGCGGGCTTGATGATGTTGCTGGCATCCATGGTGCCTTCGGCGGAGCCGGCACCGACGATGGTGTGCATTTCATCGATGAAAAGGATGACGTTCTTGGCGCGGCGGATCTCGTCCATCACGGCCTTGATGCGCTCCTCGAACTGACCGCGATACTTGGTGCCTGCCACCATGAGGGCGAGGTCGAGCGTGATCACGCGCTTATCACGCAGGATCTCAGGCACGTTACCGGCGGCGATTTCCTGGGCCAGACCTTCCACGATGGCGGTCTTACCCACACCGGCTTCACCGATGAGCACGGGGTTGTTCTTGGTGCGGCGGCAGAGGATCTGGATGACGCGGGCGATCTCTTCCGTGCGTCCGATGACAGGGTCCATCTCGCCTTTTTGGGCCACCTCAGTGAGGTCACGACCAAAGGCGCGCAGGGCGGGAGTCTTCTCGTTTTTCTTGCCCTTCTTCTTATCCTCTTCGCCACCACCGGCTGGGGAGACGGGTTCGGAGTCTTCGTCCTCCTCTTCAGCACTGCTGGTGAAGTTGGGGTCGAGCTCTTTCAGGATTTCGTTGCGGGCTTTATCCAGATTAATGTCCAGATTGCGCAGCACCTGGGCAGCGACACCTTCCCCCTCGCGCAGCAGGCCGAGCAGGATGTGCTCCGTGCCGACATAGCTGTGGTTGAGGGCTTTGGCTTCCTTGCTTGCCAGGGCCAGCACCTTCTTCACGCGGGGCGTGTAGGGGATGTTGCCCACCATCTTGGTCTCAGGACCGGAGCCGACCTGCTGCTCCACCTGGAGACGCACGGTTTCGAGATCCAGACCGAGTTTAGTCAGGACGTTGACCGCCACGCCTTGACCGAGTTTGATCAGGCCCAGAAGCAAGTGCTCCGTGCCGACATAGTTATGGTTGAAGCGATCTGCTTCTTTCCTGGCCAGGGCCAGGACCTGCTGGGCGCGTGGGGTAAAGTTATTCATCATTGGAATCAGAGGGTTTTTCCTCTGAGGGTTGGTTGATTGAGGAAACGGTAGAAGGTCCGGTCAGAGTTTGCAACCTCGCCCGGGTAATTTCCGCGCGGCGGACATCCCGCTCCTCAGGGGAGAGCTCACGCTCAGCGCTAAGCTGGAGATGGGCAGGTTGGATTTCGAGTAAGAGCATGTCGAGCAGACTCCGGTCGCAGTTGGGGACGAGATCGAGATCTGCGCCCAAGCGGAGAAGGGAAAGCAGGTTGAGGGCCTCTTTCGATGTCAAAATGTGGGCGTAGCGTAAAATCGCAAAAGCCCGACCCACCTGGTCATTCAGCATGGTGGGGTTATCCTCCAGCAGCTTTTGGCGGGCGTTGTTTTCAGAGCTGACCACGCGCTCGATGACTTTTTCGATCTGGGCGATGATCTCGCCTTCTTTTTCACCCAGCGTGTGCTGATTGGAAATCTGGAAGAGATTGCCCAGCGCCTCGGTGCCTTCACCATACAAACCGCGCACGGCGAGACCGATCTTGCCCACGGCTTTGATGACGGGGTTGATCTGCTCCGAGAGCACCAGCGCCGGCAGGTGCAGCATCACCGAGGCACGCATGCCCGTGCCCAGGTTCGTGGGGCAGGCGGTCAGGTAGCCCAGCTTGTCGTCGTAGGCATACGGCAGCATGGCCTCCAGCTCCGTGTCCGCTTTATCCACGAGTTGGTAAGCGCTGCGCAGATTGAGACCAGCCCGGATGCCCTGGATGCGGAAGTGATCCTCCTCATTGATCATGATGGAGAGGCTCTGCTTGCGATCCACCACCACGGCACAGCCTGCGGACCGCGCCGCGTGTTCACGGCTGACGAGGTGACGCTCCACCAGCACCTGCTTGCGGATCTTGCTCAGGCCGCTGTATTCCTCGCTGTATCCTTCCGCCATTTCAGGCAGGGACTCCACACAGGGGCGGGCCAGTTCCAGGATTTCCACACGCTGCCGCTCGGCGGAGTAGCCGGGGAAAGTGAAGCCGCGCAGATTGCGGGCAAGACGGACCCTGGACGTCATGACGACATCGGAGTGCAGCCCGCTGCCTTTCATCCAGTCAGCCGGGTGTTTGATGAGGGTCGAGAATCGCATCGGGGATGATTCGTTAGAGAGAGTAAACGCCCTGTTTGTTCGAACAGACGCAGGGCAGAAAAGAAGTGACAAAAATCAGGGAGGAGACGGCAGCTTCGCCTGGAGAAGATCGATCTCGGTTTTCAGGCGCGCTGCGTCTTCATAGCGTTCATCACGCACCGCATTGGCCAGCTCCTCGCGCAGGTGGCCGATGTTGCCCACCAGGGCATTGCGGGTGACGATGCGGTGCGGCACTTTGCCGATGTGGCGGGTGCCTTTGTGCATGGACTTCAGCAGGCCATCCAGCCCGTCGCGGAAGGTGTGATAGCATTCCGGGCAGCCCATGCGGCCGATCTTTTTCAGCTGAGCTGCCGTGAAGCCACAGGTCGGGCATGAAGTATCTGCCGTGATGGGGGGCGGAGCTTGGCTCAGGAAAGCCTCAGCGAGCCCAAAGCCCATTTCGTCCGTGACCCCTTTGGCCTTAGAACAGGCATCGCAAAGGTTCACCGTGGTCATCTGCCCATTGATGATCTGGGTCAGAAACACGGTGGCTTCACTATCGCAAACGTCACATTTCATAGAGGTGGAGATTCCGGCTTGATGGGCCTTTACCATGTTATACGCACGGCGCGTGCCAGAGGAACAGCTAGGGCACGTAGAATCTCACGTCAACCACCCCTTCATCACGCCGTGAGTCCGTGTTTCTGCGCCCAGGCTGCGAGTTCTTTTTCCAGCCCTGCATGGCGCTCGTGATGGTAGTGATGCGTTTGGAAACCGAGCCGCTTGGCTGTGGCAATGTTCGCCTCCAGATCATCGATGTAAAAGGTCTGCGCCGGATCGAGATCCAGTTCCTCAATGGTCACGCGAAAGATCTCTTCACCCGGCTTGCTGCACTTGGCTGAATACGAATACACCCCGCCGCTGAAAGGGCGGAAGATGTCATAGGTGCTCAGCAGGTAATTTTTATGTAGGCCGCTGGTATTGGACAGCAGCTTCATGGGCACCTTGCCCACCAGAGGCTCCAGCGTGCTTTTCATGGCGAGGTTCTCGGTGAAGATCTCGCACCAGATGGTCTCAAAGTCTTCCTGGGTGCCCGCAAATTCCAGCGCCGCGATGGCCTCGGCCACAAAGGTGTCGTCATCCATGTCGCCATTCTCAAACGGCAGTTTGATGTGATCCAGCCGAGCGGAGAGTGCCTCCGCTGGATATGGGCTGCGCTCCGCGACACGCTGGGCCGCGACGCTGAAGTCGAAGAAGGTCAAAACATTGCCAATATCAGAGAGCAGGACAGGACCGGGCATGGGGGAGGAAGTCGGGGCAGAGACCGAAAGGTCAAGCGACGAATGGGTGACGCGAGGAAGAGCCGGCGATCAAACTCAGTCGAGCCGACGCCTGGATTCTCAGTCAAAGAGCCGTTGGTAAAGGGGCGTGTTGGCGCGGCAGTAAAACACGGCCAGACTCTCGCTGAAACCATTGGCTTGAGAGGCTTCAGGCGTGCAGATGACCACGGCAAAGGCGGCGGAGGAAAGAGGGTGCGAGGAGAACAACCAATTGTCGCAACTCACCCGATTGGCATCGAAGTAGAGCACCCGACCTTCCACCATGAGGTTTCCCACTGAGCGTTTGCGAAAGTGAAAGCCTTCCGAAAAGTCCGGTCCGGCGAGGCTGCTATCTCGCGCGTCTGCAAAATAGGGCAGGTTGCGATGCAAGGGCCACCAAAAGGACGTCCAGCCCGTGGCATCGGTTTGCAGGTGGCGGATTTCCGCCCGCTTTTGATGAAGCTCGGGGAGAGCCTTCGATCCATCCGTGAGGTTCACGCCTCCAGGTCGGGCGACTTCATCGATAAAGGCCACAGGAATCCGGCGGGGTGGGTCCACCATGCGAACGACTCCCCACCCGAGCAGCACGAGGCTGAAGAGGAGGTAGAAGATCCGTGCCGCGGGGCGCCCCAAGACCAAAATCAAGGCCTGCGAGGGGCCGGGGAAGTTGAAGAACCAGTCGTCGTTTTTCAGAGAACACCAGAAGGTGAAAGCGCCGCCTGCGACTAAAAAAGCGGTGAGGAAGGTGATGGAATCCATTGGCTAGACGGATGGATTGGCTCGTGAGTGAGCATGGTTTTCTCACCACCGCTGCCGCACCTGCTGCCTCAGGGACTCGACCTCATCCAGTAGATTCAAGATCAGGCGCAGGCCTTGATCATTGACGGCGCAGTTGGCGCGCAGGTGCTCGATGCGGCGGAGCTGGCGCAGGTCCTCTTGATCGAAGATGGCTTGGCTGGCGGGCGATCTTTCCGCTGGCGGGATGAATCCGGCTTCCCGGTAATGCAGGATGGTGGCGGTATCCACGCCGGTGAGTTCGGCGATGACTTCCAGGCTGTAGCGGGTCTCGGTCTCTGCGCTTTCGTAGGGCAGGGGGGAGGAGTGGGCTGAGCTCATGAGGTTCAGGGCAGGCGTGCTGGAGGTTAAGAGGCTCGGGGCCGGAAGCTGGAGGTGGCGCGCAGGTTTTCCCAGAGCGTGCGCTCTTCACTGGAGAGCGTGGTGGGCAGTTGCACATTCAGCACCACGTAGAAGTCTCCGCGTTCACCGGTTTTACCTTTTGGAAGGCCTCGGTTTTTCGCCCGCAGTTTCTGGCCATTTTCGGCCCCGGCAGGGATGCGCAGTTTGATGGAACCATCCAGGGTGGGCACGACGATCTCCGCCCCGAGCACAGCCTCCCAGGGGGCAATGTCGAGTTCGTAATAGATATCGGCCTCGCGACTGCTGAAGTTGGGATGCGTAGCATGGCGCACCCGCAGGAAGAGATCGCCTGCGGGGGCTCCCCCTTGCCCTGGTTCGCCATGACCGGGCACGCGGATGCGGCGGCCATCGGTCGCTCCCGGGGGGATGCGCACTTGAAATTCGGTGGTCTCCACCTGCCCCGTCTGCGGGTTGACACTCTGCATGGAGATGGGCCGCACGGTGCCGTGCATGGCCTCGTGGAGGGTGACGAGGATGTCTCCCTCGATGTCACTGCCCCGGCGTGCGCGCGGCTGGCCACCCTGGGTGTAGCTGTATTGAAATCCGCCAGGATCATCCTCCGGGAAGCCGTAGCGGGTGCCGCCACTGAAATACTGCTCGAAGAAATCGCTGAACCCGGTGCCGCCGAAGTGGAACTCTGGCTCCGGCACACCGGCCTGGGCGCGTCGGCGAGACTGCCGAGGCGGTGGCGGAGGCATGCCGTTCTCCGCATCCCGCCAGTGTGCCCCGAGCAGATCGTATTTCTTGCGTTTCTCGGGATCACTCAGCACTTCATAGGCTTCGTTGATCTCTTTGAACTTGGCCTCAGCCGCTGGTTTGTCCTGAGCGACGTCGGGATGGTATTGCCGGGCCAGTTTGCGAAAGGCTTTTTTGATCTCATCCTCACTGGCCTCGCGGGAGAGACCGAGCGTGGCGTAGTAGTCTTGGAATTCGACAGACATAGGTTGCGAAAAGACACGAAGCTCTGAGTGAGACACGCTCGCTGAAAGCTTGCCCTATCCATGCAAAAGCCAACGACCGCGTCTGACAAGGCTGAACTTCGTCTCCAGCAGTTCTACGCGTCAAGAATGCCAAAGGAAGCTCAGTAAGGCACCTTATCCACATCGGCGACCCAGTCGGAGAAGACCTGGGCTCCTTTCAGGATCAGACTCGGCTGGGTAACGAAGGCTGCGCTCAGGCACCATCAGCACGAGTTCGCGGTCCAGGAACTCCTCGTCGAAACGGTCACGTCGAGTAGGAGTGAGCTTCACGGCTTGGGCCACAGCCACGCCATGTAGCCCATGTAGGCGGCCAGCAGCAGTGCCCCCTCCCAGCGCATCAGCTTAGTCCCGGTGCGCAGGATTGGCACGAGGATAATGGCAAACGCGACAGTGACATAAATATCGGTCATCTGGATACCCCCGCCCTGGAGGGGGCGGGTCAAAGCAGCACCACCAAGGATGCCGAGAATATTGAAAATATTCGACCCAATGATGTTTCCCAGCGCGATGTCCGGCTCCTTTTTCAGGGCAGCGACCACGCAGGTCACCAGTTCCGGCATGCTGGTGCCAGCGGCCACGATGGTCAAGCCGATCACCGCCTCGCTAATGTTAAAGAGGCGCGCCAAACTGACGGCGCCATCCACCATGAAGCGCGAACCCGCGACCAGCAGGGCCAGGCCGCCCAGGACGAAGACCACATCCCGCCAGACACTGCCCCTCGGTGGAGGTAAGGCTTCGGAATACTCAACCACGACGGCCACCGGCTCTTGCACCCGCTTGGCATATATCACCGTGAAGATCACGTAACCGATCAGGCCCAGGACAAGGCAGACGCCCTCCTCACGACTCACTTGCAAATCGGCCAGGACCCAGCCTGCGAGCAAGGAGACGGCGACCATGATGGGGGCATCGATGCGTAGGATCTGGAGCTGCACTGCCAGGGGGCAGATCAGCGCCGTCAGCCCTAGGATCAGGCCGACATTGAGCGCGTTTGAGCCTAGCACGTTGCCAATCGCAATGGCCCCCTGACCATCCAGCGCTGCCTTGATGCTCACCACCAACTCCGGCGCACTCGTGCCAAAGGCCACCACCGTCAGCCCCACCACCAGCGGCGTTAGTCCCAATCGCAGAGCCAGAGACGAACTCCCCCGCACCAGCCCCTCCCCGCCGAAATACAACAGGACAAGGCCGAGAAGAATAAAGAGCAGGGAGGTGAGCATAGCCGGATGAGCGGGCATGTAGCAGAGACGTCCTGGTTTGTCATGCTGCGATGTCTGTCCCCCCATGCGGTGGCGCGTCGTTTCAGCCCTGCGCTGGCCAGGGACATTCGACTTACACAGGTTCGGTAAAGCAAATAAATCCTCCTTTGTTGGATGGGCGCGCGGTCTGTGATGCAGCTCGTTTTGAGCTGTGCTCAATACATGACCTTATCCGTCTTCGCACTCCAAGCGGTGAAGATGGCGGCTCCCTCGCTGGCGAGCTGTTGGTGAGTGGGGATGATGCGTTCGTTCACAGGCAGCACGAGTTCGCGGTAGAGGAACTCATCGTCGAACCCCGCCTCGGCGGCATCGTGCCGACTGGCCGCGTAATAGAGGCGATCGATACGTGCCCAATAGGTGGCTGCTAGGCACATGGGGCAGGGCTCACAACTGGCATACAGGATGCAACCGGCCAGCGAGTAATGGCCGATGGACAGGCAGGCTTGGCGGATGGCCACCACTTCGGCATGGGCCGTGGGATCGTTGGTGGAGGTGACTTCATTGCTGGCCGTGGCGAGGATGTCCGTGCCTCGTGCAATGACTGCCCCGAAAGGGCCGCCTACGCCGGTGGTGAGATTTTCCTGGGCGAGGTGAATGGCAAGGCGCAACAGGCGTTGGTCATGGGTCGTCATGGCAAATTTCAGCAAAGGTGCGTTTCGTTTCGCGTGGCGGAGTGCGGCCGTTTCCTAGCGCTCTCATCCAGTTCAATCGCAGTCTAACATGCGAACTGAGGCTTGGCCATCTTCGATGCAGATGGCCTAACGACTCGTGCTTGCACCGCTGCTGATGGATTCCGATACGATTGTGCTGCATCGAGGTTTGGCGGCATTTGACGGCATGGACGTTGCTTGGTGAGGCCTTAGCCCCCCGTTTTACCCCCCTTTGGTTAGACCTGTGAAACAGCCTTGTGTTGTGCCGGGATGTCCACGGTCTCGATGCGAGCGGGCGGCTACACCGTGCAACCCATGAAACGATTCCTTGTCTCCTTGCTTTTCTCTACCGCGACCCCGGGAATGGCTGAGCTCATCTTCGATGCAAATACCGGCAGCACGGGAGCGCAAAATGGCGCTGGGGTCTGGGATGCGACGACTGAAAACTGGTGGGATGCCGTGAGCTTGAGTAACAAGGCCTGGGACAATGCAGTGGCTCAGTTTGGCAGCAGCAGCAGTGCTGCCGGGGGCAATATCACGATCAACACGGCGATCTCGGCGACGGGGCTGAACTTTTTGGCGCTCAGTGCCGCCCCCACCACCAGCACGCAGGCCTATGCCTTTGTCACAACGGGTAGCGGGACGCTGAGTCTCACTGGCAGTGCGCCGGTGATCAATATCGCCAATGGGGCCACCTCGGGCAGCAGTGTCAATACCACGGCGATCAATTTCCAGCTTCCTGTCATTGCCACGAACTTAGCGGTGCAAAAGTCCAGTGGCACGAGCATCGGGTATGCTCGGTTTACAGCGGTGAATACGGACCTGACGGGGCCGCTGACGGCTAAGGGGCAGAACGGTGGCATCTTCCTCAGCTTCGGTTCGGCCTCGGTGTTTCCCAATGTGTCGGAGGTGGTGATTGAGTCGAATTCGGTAGCGCATATCCCCTCCGCCGGTGGCACCTACAGCACACCTTTCCGCATCGCGGGTTCAGGCGGAACGACCGAGTGGGGAGCCATCCGGCTGGATGCGACTTCCTCAGTCGTTTTATCCGGTGGCATCACACTGGCGGGAGATGCCCGTGTCCATACGCATACGAACGTCGTCAATTCCTCCATCACGGCCCCGATCGTGGAGGATGGCGGCAGCTTTGCCTTCACTCGCACGGCGCTGCTCCCCACGACGGCAACGGCTCCGCTCTCGATGACTTACACGGCGGCAAATACCTACACCGGAGCGACGAATTTTGGCCGTGCGGTAACCCCCAATTTTCCCACAGCCCTTGCGGCCTCTGAAGGGGGGCTGAATGTGTTGGCCTTCAATGCCACTGGGGCACCGGAGTCGAACATCTTTTACAGCAACACGGCGGTGGCGGCAGGGGCGTTGAACCTGTTCGGGGGACATGGCACGGTGACGGTGCTGCGATTACAAGGCAAGGATGGCACGGTGAATAACCAAAGATTTGGCAATGTGACGGTGGCTCAGAATCTATCGGAGATCGAGCTGATCTCTGGTTCCGGCGGCACGGTGAACCTGACCCTGGGCAGCATCAGCCGCACGGGCAATGGGCTGCTGTCGGTGAAGGCACCCGTCAGCGGCAGCATCACCACCAGCACGCCCTCGGCTTTCTTGGGGGCTTGGGCCACCTTTACAGCCGCGGATGGCAGTGCCTCCTGGGCGGCAGCTCCGGCCGGCGTGCTCACCGGATTTACCGGGGATACGGTCCATCAAACCGGCACGGCGTTGTCGGAGGCTCCGGTGGCAAACCTGCGCATCGGCAATGCCTCCACGGCTGACGTCACTCAGGGGGCGGGCACGGTCACCGTGAACACGCTTTCCATGACGGATACCTGGGTGGATCGCACCGTTTCCGCCGGGGGTGGGACGCTGCGCCTCGGCACGGCAGGTGGCATCCAGATCGTCACAGGCGCGCGCAATCTCACGCTCAGCGGGGGTAAACTGACCGCAGGGGGGGCTGATAATACGGCTGGGCAGGTCTTATTGACGAACCTTTCCAATAGCCGCCTGACGGTGAACTCGGTGATCGAGAACAATGGCAGTGGGGCGGTGACTTTGCTGGTCAATGGCACAGGAGTCTCGGCCCTCACGGCGGCGAATACTTACACGGGCCAGACGATCCTCAGCAGTGGCAGTTTGGAGATCAGCCATGCGAACGCCCTGGGGAGCTCTGCCAGCGCCTCTTATACACAGATCCTGACAGGTGCATCTTTGCTTTTCTCGGGCGACATCACCACCGCGGAGAGGATCATCTTTGCCGGGCGCGGGGTCGGCGGCACGGCGGGGGCTCTGCGCAATGTCAGTGGCAACAACACGATCACGACTGAAGTCCAAGCCCTCACCAATGGGCGCATTCATTCGGAATCAGGCACGCTCACCTTTGCCCCTGTGGCAGGGCTCCCCACCAGCAATGCGATCAATGGCGCGGGTATGCCGATGATCTTCAGTGGCAATGGGGACATCGTCATCAATGGCAGGCTGAACATCGTGGCGGGCACCATCACGAAGGAAGGCACGGGTGCCCTGGTGCTGAATGGAGATAACAGCGTGAATACGGGAGCCATCACCGTGAATGCAGGCATCCTGCGCGTAGGTCATAGCAATGCCATGGGTGGGGCCGGTAGCGTCACCATTGCCAGCGGGGCTGCTTTAGAATTGTCCGGTGGTATCACGGCGGCGAAGACCATGACGGTGGGCGGCACGGGGATCGCCACGCAGGGGGCCATCCGCAGTCTCACGGGTAGCAATACACTGGCTGGGGTCATCACTCTCTCCGCCAGTCTGCGGCTCCAGGCCGAGGCTGGGTCCACGCTGAATTTCGATGTGGCCTCGGGCAATGCGGTCCAGCATGCAGGCAGTGCCACGCTGACCCTCACCCTGGCAGGCAATGGCACCCTCAATTTTGCCGACCCCATCGCCAAGACTTCGACTGGCACTCTCAGTCTGCTCAAGACGGGCAATGGCACGGCCAACATCAAGGCCGCCAGCACCACGCTGAATGGCAGCCTCACGGCCAATGGCGGCATCTTGAACCTGGACTACTCCGCAGGCACGGTCACGGGAAACATGGTCGGCTCCGGCATGGCGATGACCCTTAGCGGTGGGGTTCTCCAGCTCACCGGGCGCAGCGCGGCCAGTGTCACGCAGACCTTTGGCGCAGTCACGGTGGCCATCGGTCAATCGGAGATCCGGGTGGTGCAAAACGGCGGCACGAATGTGAACCTCGCCCTGGGGGCGATTGGGCGCCCCAATATCGGCGGCAGTCTGCGTTTCACCCCGGGCACGGGCACCCTGACCACGACTGGCGGCACGGATAATACAGCGCTCATGTTTGACTCCATGCTCTTTGCCACCGTGGGCAGCAGTGACTGGGCTGCGACGGGAGCCCTCTCCGGGGGTGTCCGCAATATCGTGGGTCTGTCCACTCTCCCTGGCGGAGGCTACACCACCACGACCTCGACGGGCGGAACCCTTTCCGGACATGCCGATGTCACCACCTCGACCGCCAGCGTGCCGGAGTCGCTGACCATCAATAGCCTGCGATTTAATACCTCTGGCGGCAGCGCTCTCAGCATCGCCTCAGGCAAGATTCTCTCCACGGGCGGGATCTTGGTCGGGCCGGAAGCCGGTGCCTTTGAGACCACCATCAGCGGCGGCACCCTGCGCAGCAGTTCCACCGGTACCAGCAGCACCACGGGCGAACTCCTCATCATTCAAAACAACACGGCTGCGGGTCTGGCCATCAGTTCTGTGATTGCCAATAGTGCTGTCTCGACGACTACCAGCTTCACCAAAGGTGGGCCAGGCACCGTTTATTTGGATACGGTCAACCATACCTATGCCGGAACCACCCGCGTGCTGGAGGGCATGCTGCACATTCGCTCAGGCAATATCTCGGCCTCGGGCGAAATCACGCTGGGGTCTGGGGCGAACAGCGGCGTCTTGAAACTTGGCGATGGCAGCACGGCGGTCTCGGTGGCTCTGGATTGGCTGCGCATCGATGGCACAGGCACCGGCAATGCCGTGGTCGGAGGCTCCACGGCCTACTCCACCTTCACCTTGGATAACAACACGGTGGCCAGCGATTTCCGCAATGGCAGGTTGGGTGGGGATGGGGTCAATGAAGACAACCTCAACTTCCGCACCATCGCCGGGGTCTCGCCAACCACAGGGGCGTTGATTGCGACTCTGGGGCCTGCCAATACCTACAAGGGTAAGACGTCCATGCTCCTCGGCACCATCGAGGCTACCCTCCTGGCGGATGTCGGATTCGCCAGTTCTTTGGGGAAAGGCGACCGGGATGCGGATGCGGGCATCATTGAAATGAGTGCGCATGAAGTCAGCAGCGGCACGGCCATTGCCACCTCCGTCTTACGTTACATCGGCAGCACTGACTCCAGCACCAATCGGGAGATCCGCATTCATAACAACGACACCGTGACCCAAATCACAGAAGTGAGCGCGGTGCTGGAAAACACCGGCACGGGCAGCGTCAAGTTCACCACCGCTTTCACCGCCACGGGAGCCAACACCGCGACCCGCCAGTTCCGTCTCGGTGGCACGAACACCGGGGCCAATGAAATCGTCGGCATCAGCGACGCGCCAAACGCCGCTACCTCGGTGGAAAAACTCGGCACTGGCACCTGGATCATCACGGGCGATAGTCCCCACAGCGGCGGCACCACGGTGACGAATGGGCTACTTCAGCTCGGCAATGGCGGTAGCACGGGCAGCGTCGCTGGGAGCGCCATCACTCTGGTCGCCCCCACGTCCATTCTCAGCACTCGGCGCAGCGGCACCTTGACCCTCGATCAGGCCATCACGGGCAGTGGCACCCTGCGCATTGATAACCTGCCTAGCGGCATCACTCGCCTGACCAGTGACCTGAACACCTATGCTTCTACGTTGGTTCAATCCGGCACGCTTCTGGCCAACAATGCCTCCTCTCTCAGTTCAGCCACCGGCACGGGCTCCGTCATCGTTCGTCCTGGTGCCGTGCTCGGGGGCACCGGGCGGATCGCACCTGCCATCCATGGCTCCATCGTTCTTACGGGGGCGACGTTGAGCGTGGGGGATTCCAGCCTTTCCACGCCCCAGGCAGCCGATCTCACGCTGGCGACCACCGGCACGGGTTTGCTCTCCTTGCAGGCGGCCTCCATCTTTGCCTTCGATCTTTTCTCCGGCGCGGGATTTGGGGACAACACTCTCACGGCGGGGGCTGCCGATTTGGCCGTTATTTCCGGCGGCTTGGCCCTTGGCACGGACATCACACTGCGGGTCAGTAATCCCACCGGTATGACGGCTTTTGCCGCTGAGGATAGCTGGAGGCTTTTTGACTGGTCCGGCCTTAGCGGTCTCACCGGGAACTTCACTCGCTATGAGCTTCCCACGCTCAGTGAAGGTCTGGCCTGGGACCTGAGCCAGCTTTACAGTCACGGCGTTCTCAGCATCACCGTCAGTGTCGTGCCTGAGCCCTCCCGCATGCTGCTGCTCGTTCTCGGTCTAGGCGGGCTCATCGTCCGGCGTCGTCGTGGGCGCTGCTAACGACGAAAAACCCATTTTCAGCAAGCTCCGGTGAGCGATGCGGAAAATGGGTTTCTTGCGGGGGCGAGGTCAAAGCTCGCAGGTCTAAAAGGCTGTCTGAAAATAGCCTGACAGCACGTCCAATTTCAAGGAGCGGCACTTGCCACGTGCCGCGGGATGCGGTGTAAAGGAAGAACGTGACATTTCCCAAGCCGTGACTTTGGCAAGTCACACTCCTTGCGCGGGACTTTTCAGACCGCCTCTAAGAATCGAACGGATCAATGAGCCACGAGGCTATCGCGGAGATTCCGCACGTGGTCATGGGTGGTCTTCACTTCAGCGAATTGCTTTTCCACGGTGGCTCGCACGTTGGCGGGCAGATCTGGATCGTCCATCACCTTGCGATAAGCCGCCACAGCCACGTCCTCGCCGCGTTCACACTCGGCCAGCACGGCATGTTCGTCCTTGCTCATCAAGGCCGCTTTGAGGTTGATCCAACCCCGATGGACAGCCCCGGCGACGGAGCCGCTGTTGGCAGGATCCGACTCGCCCAGGCTCTGGACCAGCGATTGCAGTTCCCCGGCAAAGCGGCTGCGCTGGAGCGAGTATTCGCTGAACAGCTTCTTCAGCCGAGAATCCGTGATGTCTTCAGCGGCGGCGCGAAAGCCTGCCTGACCGTCTTTGAGGGTTTCGATGAGGTTATTGAGGGTAGAGATCGTGCTCATAGGTAACCTCTCATCGCGACACCTGCGGCCCATGCGTGGGTCAAATCAATTGAGATGGCTCTTCTCAGGGTTGTGAGGCCACGTGCAAAGCCTGATACTGAGAGGCTTAGTCCACGGTGGCGAGATGTTGGTGGGTGGGAATGAGGAGTTCGTTGACGGGCAGGGCGATTTCGCGTTAGAGCAAGGCATCGTCAAAACCCCAGCGGCGGCATCGTGCCGACTGGCTGCGTAAAAGAGGCGGCCCAATAAAGACCAGCTAGGCATATGGACAGGGCTCGCAACTGGCATAGACGGTGCAGCCTTCCAGAGAGAAGTGGCCGATGACACAGCAGGCGCGGCGGATAGCCACCATCTCGGCATGGGCGGTGGGGCGTTGGTGGAGGACTCTATCAAGCACTGGACTTGATTGTTCATTTCAGCGGTCGTGAAATTCGAGATACATCATCATTTTGTCGATCATCTCAGGCATACAGCTAGTGGCGCGTCGAAGATGATCGTCTCTTCTTTTTATCGCCTCATTTCTTTGTTCACCTGCCTTCATGATGGATTTTCCGGTTTCATCATGCAGCGTTTGGGCAGTGAGCACTGCTTGGAATAAATGTTCCGAAACTTCTAACGACAGAGAATTCACATCGGGGCCAAAGAAGGATTGTATCCGCGGTTTAAGGTCGCCAAAGTCACGGGAGAGTGTGCGATAGTCTTCGACGACAGCTATAGCACCTGCTTTAAAAAACATCTCTTGGATCTTGTCACGGATCGTCAGTCTTTCCGGTAGCAGCTTAAGCGCAAGTTCGCGTTTTTGAAGCTGCAACTGCCCCCGAGTGATCCACCATCCAGCCACACCCAGGATCACCGTGCTGATGAATTGGAGTATTAGACCAGCCAAGTCTGTGAAGGCACTTACGCAATCGTTCATAAGGTTTAATTTCTATGCCTATCGGATCACTGTTTTAAATTTTTGCCAAAGTAGCAGCGATAGATAAACCAAGAAAGCACCCTCCCAAAGCCTGATTTACTAGACGTTTGGCTAGGCAAACGCTGAATAGAAAATATCTGAAAACGCAATAACGGCATGTTGAGTTTGAGTGCTAGCGAACTCGCGCCTGAATCTCTTCCGTGGCCTGAATACGAAGGGGAGAAAGCAAAAAGCCCCGCGAGAGCGAGGCTTTTGGAGTGGCTACCCCGTAAGGATTCGAACCTTAAATAAGAGATCCAAAATCTCCTGTGTTACCATTACACCACGGGGTAGAAAAGGTGAGGGTCGTGAGAATAACGCTCTATTCTCATCGCGCAACTGCTGGATGCATTTTTTGCGATGAGGCAGCGTGTTTTTTGACTCGGGTGGTCAGTCTTTGCCGATCAGGTCGTTTTTGCTCGCCCGGGTTTCTGCGGCGATGACCCCACTGAGGGCGATGAGGGCGATCAAGTTCGGAATGGCCATGAGACCGTTGAAGGCATCGGAGAAATCCCAGACGAAGCCCAGCGGCATCACGGAGCCGACCAGCACGGCGGCGACCCAGAGCAGGCGGTAGGGCAGCACGGCGCGGGTGCCCAGGAGATACTCGGCGGCTTTCTCGCCATAGTAGCTCCAGCCGAGGATGGTGGAGAACACGAAGGTGATGAGGCCGAACATGAGGATGTAGGGGCCGTAGGTGTGCAGCTCGCCAAAGGCGGCCTGGGTAAGCTCCACTTTACTGAGGCCTTCTTTCCAGTGACCGCTGCTGACGATGACCAGCCCGGTCATGGCGCAGACCACGACGGTATCCCAGAAGGTGCCGGTGGAGGAGACGAGTGCCTGGCGGACGGGGGTCTTGGTTTGTGCGGCGGCGGCGACGATGGGGGCGCTGCCGAGCCCGGATTCATTGGAGAAAAGGCCGCGGGCAATGCCGTAGCGCATGGCTTCTTTCATGCCGGCACCGATGAATCCGCCGATGGCGGCCTGGCCAGTGAATGCGGAGGAGAAGATGAGGGAGACGGTCTCGGGGATGACGCTGAAGTTTTTGATCAGGATGCACGCACAGCCGATGACATAGAGGATGGCCATGAAGGGCACTAAAACGCTGCAGACCTTGGCGATGCTCTTCACGCCGCCGAGGATGACGGCGGCGGTGAGGACGGTCATGAGACCACCTGCCGTCCAGGCGATGGTTTCTTTATTCACTGCTGGCAGCAGTGTCTGGAGGTGACCGACCACGGAGTTGGCCTGGGACATGCAGCCAATGCCAAAACCGGCGATGCAGGTGAAGATGGCGAAGATGATGCCCAGCCATTTCATGTTCAGTCCGCGCTCCAAGGCATACATCGGCCCACCGGCGTAGCTGCCATTGGGCATCTGGACGCGGTATTTCACGGCGAGAAGAGCCTCCCCGTATTTGGTGGCGATGCCAAAGACACCGGTCAGCCACATCCACAGCACAGCCCCAGGGCCGCCTGCGGCCACCGCACCCGCCACGCCGACGATGTTGCCGGTGCCGATGGTGGCCGCCAGGGCGGTCATGAGGGCACCGAATTGGGACACATCACCGGCGCTGGTGTCATCCTTGGTGATGGAGAGCTTGATGCCTCGCCCCAGGTATCTCTGGATGAATCCGGTGCGGAAGGTGAGGAACAGATGCGTGCCAAAAAGCAACACAATGAGCGGGGTGCCCCAAACGAATCCAGCGAAGTCGGCGGCGATTTTAGAGATATCCATGCGGGTGTCTTAGTTAGCGGGGAAGCATGGAGTAAGCCAAGAGGAAAAACTGCAGGTGGGAAATTTGGTCCAACCGAAACCGGTCTTTCATTCCAATTTCACCCGCCGGAATCCTGGCTTACGGACGTATCCTCTTTCTTGGCCCCCCAACCAACCCCTGTCTGTCTTGAAAACCACCCTCCGCGTCTTTTCCTACCTCCGCCGTTATCCGTTGATGGCCTCGGCCCAGCTCTTCTGTGCCATCACAGGCACGCTCATGGTGGTGGTCTTCCCCGCGGTGACGCGTGAGGTGCTGGATGTGGTGGTGCCCCAGGGCCAGTGGGATCGCCTCACGCCACTCGTGCTGATGGCCGCAGGGGCCTACTTTGCCCAGCACTTCTTCAATAGCCTGCGCATTCTGCTGAACAATACCTTCGAGCAAAAGGTGATCTATGACCTGCGTAGCGATCTCTACGAGCGGCTGCAAACGCTGCCGCTTCGGTGGTTCGATAATCGGCCCACGGGCGACATCATGACCACGGTGGGGGAGGATATCCCCAATGTGGAGCGGGTTCTCATCGATGGCATTGAGCAAGGCCTCGTCGCTGTCATCCAGATCGCGGTGGTGGGAGTTTTCATGTTTCAGGCGGATGCCACGCTCGCGCTGTGGGCTCTGGTGCCCATTCCATTTCTCATCGCTGGGGCTCTCGGCTACACCCGCACCTCGCGGGAAAGGCACCGGGCCGTGCGCCGGGCCAGCAGCGGGATGAACAGCCTGCTCCACGATAACGTGGCGGGGATGCGCCAGATCAAGGCCTACGCCATGGAGCGTGAGGAGCATGGCCGCTTCAATGGGGCGAGTGCGGCTCTGAAAACAGCCACCCTGCATGTGATGCGCATCTGGGCCGTTTATCGGCCGGGTATGCATTTCCTCACCAGCGTGGGCATGGTCCTGGTGCTGTGGGTGGGGGCTAAAGGCCTCATGGAGGGCCGGATTGAGAAGGGGGACCTCGCCGCCTTCCTGCTGCTGTTGAAATACTTCTACGACCCCATCGAGCAACTGCATCAGCTCAACCAGATCATTCAGAGCGGTCGAGCGGCTGGAGAGCGCGTGTTTGAGATCCTAGATGCCGAACCCGAGGCTGACACCGGGGAAGGGATCGTCCTGAAAGACATCCAGGGCCATGTGCGCTATGAGAATGTCGGTTTCAGCTACGGGGGTAAAATCCCCACCGTGCATGGCATCCATCTGGAGGCTAAACCCGGCCAAACCATCGCGCTCGTAGGCCCCACGGGCACCGGGAAATCCACGCTGATCAATCTCCTGACCCGCTTTTACGAATACGATGAGGGCGTCATCACCATCGATGGCGTGCCTGTGCATGAGATGAACAAGGCCTGGCTGCGGGGCCGCATCGGCTACGTCACCCAAGAGAGCTTCATGTTCAATGGCACCGTGCGGGAGAACTTGCTCATCGGTAAACGGGATGCCAGCGAAGATGAGCTCTGGAAGGTGCTGGCCGATGCCAATGCGGATGCCTTCGTGCGCCGCCTGGACAAAGGGCTGGACACCCGCGTGGGTGAGCGGGGGGTGAAACTGAGCGTGGGGGAAAAACAGCGTTTGTCGATTGCCCGCGCCCTCTTGCGCAATCCGCCCATCCTCTTGCTGGATGAAGCGACTGCGAGTGTCGATACCGAGACGGAACGGCAGATCCAAGCGGCGCTGGATCGCTTGATGATGAATCGGACCAGCTTCGTGATTGCCCATCGTCTGAGCACGGTCCGGCATGCCGATATCATCTACGTGTTAGAGCGGGGGGCAATCGTTGAGAAAGGCTCTCATGAAGAGCTCGTGGCAAATGACGGACTCTATGCCCGCTTGTGCCGCACTTCTTGGATTTGATGTCGGGTCATCCTACTTAGGTTTAGGAAAATTTGTCTCTCCTTTACAAAATTGTTCCAAAGTTAAGTGGACTTTTTGCACGACAACGTCTTCATTCCCAGGCGCTCACATCATGGCGGGACTCATCTTCATCACACTCGTAGGCCTCCTAGCCCTGTTAGCTCTTGCTATCAGCACAAGACGTCCACGTCCACGTGGCGGATGGAAGCACAAGAAGTAGTCAGAATTTCTGTAATCGAGCGTCAGTGTAGGCGCCGCTGACGTCCGGACGCTGGATGATGGAGGCATGATCTTCAATCCATTGTGCTTGCCCGCTTGTCTTGTCTTCGGGACTCGCCAGACTTGGCGCTGTGAACCCCGTCACCCCAGCCCATGCGGACTCACTCCGCGCCTTGCTCTCTCCAGATCGTGTCTTGACCTCAGATGAGGATATCTTGCCTTATAGCTTCGATGGCACGGCGGCGCTGAAGGTGAAGCCTGGGGCGGTCGTCTTCCCCAAGACCTCGGAGGAGGTGGCCGCCTGTGTGAAGCTGGCGCGTGAGGCGGACATCCCCGTGGTGACCCGTGGCTCGGGCACCGGCCTCAGCGGCGGCAGCGTGCCCATCCTGGGTTGTCTCGTGATCTGCCTCACGCAGATGGACCAGATCCTGGAACTGGATGAGAAAAACCTCACGCTGAAAGCCCAGTGCGGGGTCATCACCAAAGAGATCGATGATCTCGCGGCCAAATCCGGCCTGTTCTATCCGCCAGACCCCGGCAGCATGAAGATCAGCACCATCGGCGGCAATGTGGCCGAGAACAGCGGTGGCTTGCGCGGGCTGAAGTATGGTGTGACCCGTGACTACGTGATGGGTGTGCAGGTGGTGCTGCCGGATGGTACCCTGACCTGGCTGGGCAACAAGTGCGTGAAGGATGTGGCGGGCTACTCCATGAAGGACCTCTTTATCGGCAGTGAAGGCACGCTTGGCATCATCACGGAGGTGCTCATCAAGCTGCTGCCGCGTCCACAGTCCCGCAAGACGCTGCTGGCGCTGTATGATCGCATGGAAGCCGCTGCGGAAACCATCAGCGCCATCATCGCGGCCAAGATCATCCCCTGCACCCTGGAGTTTCTGGATCGCACCACCGTGCAGTGTGTGGAGGACTATGCCAAAATCGGCCTACCCACGGATGTGGAAGCGCTGGTGCTCATGGAGACGGATGGCCACCCGGCTGTGGTCCGTGAAGAGGCCGAACAAATGATGCAACTGGCCCGTGCCCATGGTGCGCGGGATGTGCTGGTGGCCGCTGATGAGGCTGAAGGTGCACGCCTGGCCTCAGCGCGGCGCAATGCCTTCTCCGCGCTCGCTCGGGTGATGCCCACGACGATTTTGGAAGACGTCACGGTGCCACGCACGGAGTTGGCCCACATGGTCGGTTTCATCCGTGCCTGTGCCGAGCGGCATCAGGTGCGTGTGGGCACCTTCGGTCACTTGGGTGATGGCAATCTGCACCCCACTTTCCTGACCAATGAGCGGGACCATGAGGAGATGCATCGCGTGGAGGCTGCGCTGGAGGAGATCGTCAATGAAACTCTGCGCCTCGGCGGAACCGTGACCGGTGAGCATGGCGTGGGACTGGCCAAGAAAGCCTTCGTGCGCCGTCAGCTCGGTGAGGGCAGCTATGAGCTCATGCGCAGCATCAAACGCGCTCTCGATCCCCAGAGCCTGCTGAATCCAGGGAAGATTTTTGATCTGTGATGGCCACCTTCATCACTGCTGCTGAAACAGCCTGTGCCCTGGGAGATACCCTGGAGGCCAGCCTAACCAAATGGAGAGAAGGGAGGAGCGGCCTCACTTTGTCCGAGGGGCTGCTGGCGGGTCGCATTGCCGATCGTCGTCTGCTCAAAGGTCGCCGCTATGGCGCTGCCTCGAATGTAGCGGTGAAAGTCGCGCAGCGAGCTGTGGAAAAGGCAGGCTGGACAGAGGAGCAAACACGCAGTGCCTGGATCTTTGCCGCGAGCAGTCGAGGGCAAGCAGGAGAACTGCTGGGCACGAATGCCTGGCGCCGTCCCTCCAAGCGATTCAGCGCCAGCAATACCCTGCACAGTGAGATCGCCGCAGCGGTCAGCATCGAGCTCGGCATTCGCGGTCCGTGGCAGATGATCTCCAATGGCTGCTCCGCCGGTCTGGATGCGCTTGGGTTGGCTCATATGGCCCTGACCTCCGGCATGGCTCCACGAGTTCTCGTGGTGGCCGTGGACTTGCCTCTGGTGCCAGAGTTGCTGAAGGATTTCCAAGATACCCGACTCCTGGCCTCCAAGACGCTCTATGACCCTTTATCTCCCCAGACAGCAGGTTTCCATGCGGGAGAGGCGGCGGTGGCCCTGACGCTGGAGTCTGAAGGGCAGGGCAGGGGGCCATGCATGACCCGCTATGCCGCCAATAGCGATGCCTACGACTCCTTAGTCATCCCGGAGGATGGCGGCAGCCTGGCGGAGTTGCTGGCGGGCTTTGAGGTGCCAGATTTGATTTGCCCGCATGCGACGGGCACGGCCAATCACGCCGTGGCTGAAATCAATGCCCTGCATCGGTGCTATCCTGATGTGCCCCCGCTGCTCCTGCTGAAGCCTTACACCGGCCATACGCTGGGCGCGAGTGGCCTGCTGGATGTGGCCCTGATCAGCGAGGGCCTGCGCCAGGGGAACCTGCCAGGAAACCTGCCGGATCTCAGCCACCCGACAGGCATCTCCCTTGATATGCCTGCCAATCCACGCCGCGTGCTGAAAATCGCTTCTGGGATGGGAGGCCACAATGCGGCCGTGATGCTGGAGGGGAGGTCTTAAGCAGTGTTCAGTGTTCAGTGTTCAGTCGCAAGGTGGTCATTTTGACTGAATACTGAAAACCGTTTACTGAAAACTGGATTGACGCTTCAACCTCCCTGCATTCATCTCCTCCTGTGACCCAATCGCCTGATAAACTCCGCCAACTCCTGGATGCCGCCGGAGTGGTGCGCTGCTTGGATGAAATCGCGGCAGCCATCGATGAACGATGGAAAAACGAATCCCGCATTGCCCTCGTCGGCGTCTATCGCCGAGGGGTGCCCTTTGCCCGCGCTCTGGCGGAACGATTAATCGCTCGCGGTCGGGAGGTGGATTTCGGGAAGATCGACATCACGCAGTATCGGGATGACCTTCAGACCATGACCGTGGTGCCCAAGCTCGAAGGTTCGGACCTCGATTTCGATCTCGAAGACGCGGTGGTCATCCTTTGCGACGAAGTCATCTACACCGGGCGCACCTCCCGTGCTGCCCTGGAGGAGCTGCTGGACTTTGGACGTCCGCGCTGTGTGCAGTTCGCGGTGCTGGTGGATCGTGCCGGACGTGAGCTGCCTTATCAGCCGGACTATGCCGGTCTCCGAGTGGACCTCCCATCTGAAGAGCGCGTGAGTGTGCGCTTCGTGGATGGTGATGGCTATGATGAAGTATTTGTTAGACCTTGGCCTGTGAAGTGACAAAAAGCATGAGCATGATTCCGCGTAAAGACCTCCTGGACATCGCCTCGTTGACGAATGAGGAAATCGAGTTCGTTCTGGCCAATGCCGTCCCTTTCAAAGACCTCTTCAAACGCAGTGTGAAGAAGGTGCCTACCCTGAAAGGTCAGACCGTGCTGACACTCTTTTATGAGCCCAGCACGCGCACTCGTTCCTCGTTTGAAGTGGCGGCCAATCGTCTCTCCGCCGACGTCACACACTTCGATATCGAATCTTCCAGCGTGGTGAAAGGCGAGTCGGTGCTCGATACCGTAGAGACCCTGGAGTCCATGCGCGTGGATTACATCGTCGTGCGTCACAAGCAGTCGGGCATTCCGGGTTTCATTGCCAAGAACACCCGCGCCAGTGTCATCAATGCCGGAGATGGCTGGCATGCTCACCCCACTCAAGCTCTGCTGGATGCCTTCACCCTGCGCGAGAAGTTCAAAGATCTGCGGGGTGCTCGGGCCCTCATCGTGGGCGATATCCAGCACAGCCGTGTGGCTCGTAGCACCAGCCTCATCTTCCGCCGGCTCGGCATGCATGTGGCCTATCTGGCTCCAGGCTCCATCATGCCGCGTGAGACGCCTCCCGAGATCCCCCGCTTTGGCAATTGGGATGATGCCTTCGCTTGGAAGCCGGATGTGATCTATCTTCTCCGTGTGCAGAGTGAGCGTATGGATGAGCCCTTCTTCCCCAGTGCCAGTGAGTATCACAAGAACTATGGCCTAACCGATGCTCGGGTGGAAGTGTTGAAGGAACGTGGTCTTTGGCTCATGCATCCGGGGCCGGTGAATCGCGGTGTCGAGATTACGGATCAAGGGATGAATTATGAGAAGAGCCTGATTAACCAACAGGTTGAAAACGGCATCGCCGTCCGGATGAGCGTACTCTACTGGCTGAAGCCGGGCGCTATCGAATCCTAATGGGTGATGAATAGCATCTTTGGTTAGTCTGATCGTTGAATCGGCTAACCAAAGAAGTGTTCAAAAGGAGTGGGTGATGTGAATAACTGATACGTGCCCAACTCGAAGTGTGGATGTATGAAAATTAGCGTGTTGACATCTCGGTGAAGTCGGGCACCATACGCGTCCCTTTTGCGGCCCCCGCTGCTGAAGCGTGACCTAACAACCCAACTACGATTTGACACGATCCACCCTTCTTTGTCTGATTGCCGTGTGCGCTCAGTCTCTCGCTCTCGCTAATGAAGTGAAGCTCTCGGCCACCCAGCAGGCAGACACAACAGGTCAGATCCTTTACGGTATTCGCACCACGGCTTACACTCACAGTGAGTCGGACCACATCAAGTATGGCGGACGCACGGCGGCAGGCACGTCTTTGCGTTATGGCCAGGTCCGCAGTGCAGCCGCCGATTGGTCCGTCTATCCCGTCGGCACGGTCTTCCAGATCGAAGGTGACGCTTCGCTCTATGTGGTGGATGACTACGGCTCCGCTTTGGTGGGCACCCGCACGATCGATCTCTACAAGCCTAGCACTTCTTCCATGAACTCCTGGGGGGTGCGCAAGGTGAACATCAAGATCCTCAAGTGGGGATCGTTCTCCAAGAGCTTGGCGATCCTGAAGCCGCGCCAGTCCAAGGCCTCGCATGTTCGCCAAATGGTGACGCGTTTGCAGGGGCGTCCGGCGTGACCTAACAGGAAGTGTATTTTGAATGAAGCGGCGGTGCCTTTAGCGGGCATCGCCGCTTTTTGTCCTGTCAGGAGGGGTCGTCGCTGAAGATGTCTTCGATCTTCACTTGAAAGAGGCGGGCGAGCTTGAAGGCCAGAGGCAAGCTGGGGTCATAACGCTCTTTTTCGATGGAGTTGATCGTCTGGCGGCTAACCTCCAGCAGTTTGCCCAATTGCTCCTGGGAATAACCATGTTTCTCGCGGAAATCACGGAGGTGGTTTTTCATTGATACCTCCTGGCTGAGATGACGGAACCGATGCCGTAGTAGAACCACATGAGGTAGAAGGCCCATTCCGCGCGGAATTCCACGCCGCCCATATCGCGGATGAAGAGGTAGCTGAAGCAGGTGAAGCCGGTGGCGATCCCCGAGAAGGCGAGGGCCTCCATCAGAATCTTGCGCCACATCTCGTCTAGACTTGTGAGGGCTTCGAGAATGGTTTTGGCCATGTAGATGAGTGGCAAGACGGGGAGTGCTACCAACCAGTATTGACCGGACAGGCCACCGCTGGATAGACGATTCATAACGATGAGGCCCCCTCCATAAGCAAGGAGGGCTAGGACCATTTTAAGGGAGTATTGGGTGCGTGAAAGCATGGCGATCGATATGTAAAGCACGCTTTACATGTGTCAAGCTTGCTTTACATTAAGACGAAAAAAATCCCACAAGCCGGAACCTGTGGGAGTGAAATCAATCGTTTTGGGAAGCGGTGATCACTTCTGCTTCGACTCGTAACCGGCCACCGGCTTGCCGCTGTCGTCCAGCTTGCCACAGGACCAGAGGAGGCCACGGGCGACGAGATCGAGGAACACGGGATCGCTCATGGTTTCATTGCCATGGCCCATGGTGGTGCCGAAGACCTTGCCCTTGCCGTAGGTGTTGACCCAGATCAGATAGTGATCCTTTTGGGTGTCTTCGCCAAAGGCCTTGGCCAGCGGCACGAAGTTTTCCCAGAGCTTGTCGTTCTTGTAGAGTTCATCCTTTTTGTCCAGCCATTCAGCGGGGAAGCCCTTCATGACAGGGTGCTCTGGAGCGATGTTTTTCACCAGTAGATCGCGGTTTTTCTCATGGCTCATGGAGGTCTGGCCCAGGCACTTGCGCCATTCATCCGTGGTGGCGGCCCGGTAGCTGTGGGTGGAGCAATGCAGCATCACGCCAGGCACGCCGTCCTGGTGAGCTTTGGCGATGCGGTTGATGAATTCGTTATCGGTCACACCGCCGAAGCACTCATTGTGCAGCACCACATCATAACCTTTGGCCCAGTCTTCTTTTTCGTAGATGCTGATTTTGTGGGTCTTGTCCTTTTTACCGTCAGGACCTTCTTCGTGGATGATGGTAAACTCCACATTGGCGCGGGCGCTCAGGCCTTCAGCCAGGATCATCTTTTGATTTTCATAATCATGGCAGCAGCCGCCGGTGATCATGAGCACCTTGAGGGGAGGGGCGGAGGCTGGATCAGCCGCCAGAACGAAGACCGCTGCCGAAGCGAGGGCCAGGAGAGGAAGGAGGATGGCTTTCATGGTGGGGAAAGTGGGAAGAGATAAACGCCGAGAAACGGCACATCTTGGGCGAATTTGGCCAGGTGGAACAAGCTTACTCAGCAGAGGGCTCAGTGGTCGGCACTGCGGCACTGGCGGGAGTTGGCTCGGCTGGCTTGCGGGCGAGGCGCGCGGCATAGAAGCCATCGTGACCCGTTTCGGCAGGATTGATCTTCAATTCCTCCTCCAGGGTCCATTCGGCCCCATGGGCGGCGAGGAACTTTTGCACCTGCTGTTCGTTCTCGCTCGGCAGGATGGAGCACGTGGCATACACCAGCTTACCACCGGGTTTCACAATGGCGCTGTAGCGGGTGAGAATGTCTTGCTGCTCGATGATCAGGCGATCGATCTCGGCATCACTGAGCTTCCACTTCGCGTCGGGATTCCGCCGCAGCACGCCCATGCCGGAGCATGGGACATCGAGGAGAAGTCGATCTGCATAGTTCGTTAGACGCTTCAAAGTCTTGGTGCCTTCGATTAGGCGTGTTTCCGCCACATCCACACCCGCACGCCCTGCGCGCTTGCGCAGCTCATTGAGCTTCCAATCATGAACGTCGAGGGCGATGATCTTGCCTTTGTTCTGCATGAGTGCCGCCAGATGCAGAGTCTTGCCACCGGCTCCTGCACAGGCATCCACCACCTTCATCCCAGGCTCCACCTGGAGGAAAGGGGCCACGCGCTGAGACGACGCATCCTGCACCTCAAACAGACCTTCTTTGAAAGCGGCCATGCCAAAGACGTGATAGCGCTGCTTCATGTGCAGAACGCTGGGGATGTCCTGGATGGTTTCGGTAATGAAACCTTCCTGGGCCAGGCGGGTCTTCAGGCTGCGGCGATCGGTCTTCAGGGTGTTGACGCGAATGAAAACTTCCGCCGGTTGATTCAGGGTGGCGCGGATGGCGATCCAGGCTTGGCCTAACTCTCGATTCAACCGTGCCTCCATCCAATCAGGAACGGAAGCCTGAATCGCGGGAGAGACTTCTTGCTTGGAGCGCTCGATAATGGCTCCCCGGCGCACATGCACCACTTCATCGAAGAAGGGTAACTCATGGCCGGCCATGATCCAGTAAGCGCACCAGACATACCAGAGGCGTTCTTCGGTGATGGCTTCCGGTTGATTGTGCTCCGCATCTGGCAGCCCGGCCAGGTGCCAATACCAGCGCCAGTGCCGCACCACTTCATAGACGGACTCGGCAAACAAACGGCGGTCCCGGCTACCCCACTTGGGATGTTTTTTGAAAGCGAACTCCACCACCTTATCGGCATAACGGCGGTCCACGAAAATGTCCCGCAGGGAGCGGATGATCTGAGCGATGAGGTGGTAGTGAAGTTTCACAGGCGGAAAGAACCCCCTCGTTCGTCTCGGAAGCGGGAAAGTGCAAGCCCAGGTGAGGCGGAGGGGCAAGCATCCCTAAATGCTGATGGAGAAAGGTGAGATCTGATTTTGACGGTTTTTTGACGACGGGGGTCAAAAGGGGGAGATTTGAGCCTGACCTGCTCAGTTGATCTGGAAAACCCTGATCCCTGATCCTTGATTCACGATGGAAGAGTTACTTGAAGCGATTGTAAGCGCCGTCTTGGCCTCGTTGGTTTTGGCCGTGATGGCGACTTGGTATGGGTTGAAATTTCTGGGTCTCGCAGGCCTAGCGACTTTCAGCCCACGTTATCGGCAGAAGCTGAGAGAGGGTTGGAAGGAATCGAAGGTAATGATGATCACTGGCGTGGGGTTGTATTTCACAGGGCTAACTTGGGCTGGACTGTTCTGGTGGGATATGAGTCAGCCATCAGCGACTGAGGCCCTTCCTGTGGCCGTCGAGAATCTACCTCTGACCGATGTGGAACTCGCGGAACTGCGTCTGACAAGGACAATACCAGAGCTGATGGAAAAAGCCCGCGAACTGGGGGAGCGAATGCGGAAAGAGGGTCGCTTGCCCGTTAATCTTGAGGCGGGAGTATCTCCAGAGTCGCATGAACAGGAACCGTAAGGGTGGGCTCACTCGCCAAGAAAAAAACCACACCTCAAAGGAGGTGTGGTTTTTTAGTGTCTAACAAACGATAGTTTGTGGATCAACCTCACTTCACGGGCAGCCACTGCACCGCGTCAATGATGACATGGCCTTTCGTGCCTTGGTTGCTGATCTCCACCCAGCCGGATTGACCTGCTTCGAAGGTGTAGGTGCCCACGGGCTGAAAGCCGTGTTTGCCGCTGGGGAGCTTCGTTTGATTCACCAGCACGGTGTCCTGGCCGGAGGCGTGGTGGATGATCACGGGGACCTCGGTCGCGCGATTGCTCAGAGCGCTGTAGGAGATGAGCACTTCATACTTGCCTGCCGAGAGCTCGGGGGTGAAGCGGGCGCGCTGCTCGCCTTTGTGCTCGTTATTGTCATGGCGATAACCATCCTCGACAAAGCCCGGGGTGGTGTGGCCTTCTTTGTCGAAGCCGGTCAGGCTCGCCTGCATGTCATCCACCACGATGCCGGGCAGATCTTTTTTGATGAAGCGGGATACTTCCGGGATCGGCGGGGATTCGAAGTCCAGGACCTGACCATCGGCCAGCAGGCGGGCCTTCAGCTTCTCGTAGTCGATGCCCTGCACGGTGCTGCCTTGCTCGATGGCCTGCACGGCGGCGGTGGCGGCGCTCTGACCCAGCACCATGAAGACTGGCTCCATGCGGATGCTACCGTAGGAGATGTGGCTGGCGCTCAGGCAGATGGGCACCAGGAGATTGCTGCACTGGTCCGCCTTGGGCCGGATGCTGCGGTAGCTGATGGGGTAGGGGCGGCTGCGCACCTGCACATCGCCTTCATTGCGCACGAAGCCTTCCTTCGTGACGTAACGCTGGATGTTGTGAGAGTCCATGTTGTAGGCCCCCATGCCGACGCTGTCTTCCACGATCTCAGTGCGCTTGCAGTTCTTTTCCGTCATCACGTAGTCGGCGATCATGCGGCGGGCCTCACGCACGTAGAGCTGGCGGGGCCAGTGGCCGTTGTCGGCAAATTCATCCTTGGCCAGACCCAGCTTCTGGAAGGCAGCGCGGATGTTTTCCGGCACGCGTGGGTGGTGGGCATAGGTCCACATGAGACCTTTTTGCCAATCTTCATGAGCTTTCCAGATCTTCGCGCGAGTTTCGTAGTCCGCCTCGGGGTAGTCCCAGTTTGCGCCGATGAAGTCGGTGCTGATGGCGAAGTTGTTGTTCGTATCCGTCTTGCGGTTCGGCATCCAGGAGGGCGCCCAGGAGATGCGGGAGTCTCCGGCTTCCACGTTACGCAGAGCCAGTTCAAACCACGCTTCGTCATAGTTGGCAGGCTTTTCCCAGTCGAGCTTGTTGTTAGGATCATCCGTGGTGCACATGCGGAAGTTATAGGCCTGCACCTTGCGGTCGCCGCTGAACTCTTCGCCGGGGTCTTTTTCGATCCCTGGCAGCAGACCGCTGCTCGGGTCGCCCGGCTTCACATAGGGGTCCACGTCTTTGATGAACTGGTGGCTGCGGCTGTGGCCCACCTGCACACCGTTGAGCGTCTCTCCATACACGCTGTTGGCCTCACGCCCGACATGATAGCTCACGCCGGCCTTGGCCATGAGATCGCCCTCGTAGGTGGCGTCGATGAACATGGGGCCGGTGAATTCACGCCCGCTCTCCATGATGATCTTGGTGATCTTCGCGCCCTCCTTCACCACGCCTTTGTTCAAGTCCAGGCGCTCACCTTTGACGACGGTCACCTGATCGCCAGCTTCCTTGAGCATGGCGTCGTAGATCTCCGTGGCGGCATGGGGTTCGAAGGTCCACATGGTGTCTTCGCTGCCGGTGTTGCCATGCGGCTTGCGGGAGAAATAGGCCTCCCGGGTCTCCTGCTTCCACTTCGTGGCATCGTTGTAGTATTTGAAGATGTTGGCGTAGAACTCCCGCGACATGCCGCCGATGGCCTTCTTATTGCCAATGTCCGTGGCACCGAGGCCACCTGTGGTCAGGCCGCCGAGGAATTGAGTCGGCTCGATGAGGATGGCGGTTTTGCCCATGCGGGCCGTCTGGATGGCCGCCGTGATACCGCCGGAGGAGCCGCCGTAGATGATCACATCAGCAGAATCCGCCGCCGACAGCAGCGCGGGGAAGAGGAGGCAAGAAGCTAAAAAAGTACGCGTCATGTTGGACAGATAAGGGCGGAGTGAGATGGCGGATTCTTTCAACGAAGTGGCTTATCCAGGCGTGAAAGGGGGCGTTTTCCGGTGGGGCAAATTCGCCAAATTCGCCAAATTCGCAGGCGGAACGTCGGGCGGGTTGGTCCGGCTAGGAATACAGTTTTCTCTTTTAGACTTTGTTGCCGGATAACCCGCCTTTGCGATAGATGGTGTTAGGTCTATCAGGGGCGCAGACCTTGCCGCCTTCGCCCACAGGCGGGTTATTCTGCAACCGGATCCCATAGACTAGCAACCTCGCCAGCCGAACAAACCCGCCCTGCGGCTCGGGGCAAATTCGCCAAATTCGCCAAATTCGCAGGCGGAACGTCGGGCGGGTTGGTCCGGCTAGGAATACAGCTTTCTCTTTTAGACTTTGTTGCCGGGTAACTCGCCTTTGCGATGGATAGGGTTAGGTCCATCAGGGGCGCAGACCTTGCCGCCTTCGCCCCACAGGCGGGTTATTCTGCAACCGGATCCCATAGACTAGCAACCTCGCCAGCCGGACAAACCCGCCCTGCGACTCGGGGCAAATTCGCCAAATTCGCCAAATTCGCACCGTGATGTCACGCAGCGACCCCTTTTCACCTCAGCGCAGGCGTACGATTTTCCCTTTCGAGCCTTCGATGTTTTCCACGACGATCTGCGCGTCCAGCTCTCGGAGGGCGAGATTGATCTCGGCCTTGCGGGCATGACCGCCAAAGAGCGCATGCACTTGGCTGAGGGTGAGTGGTCCTCCCTGGAGAGCCTCATGGATACGGACGGACTTTGGGTTGGCCGCGATATCGGCAAAAATGAACGCGGCGCTGCGGCAGCAGTAGTGCCAGAGGGAAAGCGCCGCCTCCAGGTGGGCACAGCCGATGGTGGAGCAGCGGTCTAGAAGGGCGAAGAGGAGTGCCAGACGCATGACCTGGGCTTCCCCTCGGGAGAGGATTTCCCCGAGCTGCCCTGGGGGTTCTTCACTCAGCTCCTCATAGATCTCCGCCCAGAGCTGGCGGGCAGCGGGATCACGCTCCAGTTGACCTCGGTAGCGTGCGGAGATGACGGCGGTATTGAGGTCCACCACGGGGTCGTAGAGGTCAGGTAAACCACCCCCTTCAGGCAGGAGGCGTTCACGATCAGCAAACACCCACAGACAGCGATTGGCCAGCCCATTGCTGATCTCCACACTGGCTAACAAACGATGCAACTCGGGTAGGGTGATGTGGCCGATGAGACTGATGTGGGCATCCTCCACCTCAATGGGGTCCTTACGCCTCAGCACGGCGATACGCGTGCCGTCCCAGGCCTGACGCAGGATGACGGAGACGGTGTTGCCCTCCCGCTTCATGCATTGCAGCACTTGGCCAAACTCACCTTCGAAGAGCAGCAGTCGTTTGTCGGCATCATTCTTGAAGGATTCGATGAGTCCTTCCCCGGAGACGAGTCCGGACTTCACCTGGGCAGTGAGCCAAGGTTCATCCAGGTCTAACAAGACGTTGCGAACTCGCGACCACGAGGTGCCCTTGCGCGCTTTGGCGGTGCGTCCGCAGATGACGGCGAAGAGATTGGCCTGATGGCGTGCCCCATCTGCCATGAACCACGCCCCAGGGCCGATGAGGCTGCCCAGCCCCACCAACAGTTGCACATACATGGCCGCAGGGTCCGCCTCGGTGATCGGAGCCAGACGCCGGATGACTTCTCCTGCAGGGCCATAGAGTGCCTCCAGCGACAGCCGGGGGCGCTGAGGGGCGGCGAAGTGTTGAGGCTGCGAATTTGGCGAATTTGATGAATTTGCCTCCTCGTCGGGCACATAAACGGTGATGCGGGACTCCGGTGTGAGCTGCGAATTTGGCGAATTTGATGAATTTGCCTGCATGGGTGGTGTCGAGTCCTGGCGAGGGTATTGATGTTCGGCCAGTTGAGCGATGAGATGGGTGATGTCAGCCATAGGAGGGTGGGGTGATCAGGGCAGGGTGGGGGTGGAGGGGCCGCCGCTGGCGCGGCTCTCGATGAAGTGACGTAGGCTGGGGAAGTGGATGAGGCGGGTGCCTTTGCTTTGGCCGTCTTCCTTCAGGGAGGAGAAGCGGAGGTGACCTCGGTTCATGAGGTCGTAGAGTTTGGCTTTGGTGAGGCGACTGTAGTCGCAGGCCTCTTTGACTCGCAGCCACTCGGGCTGCCCGGCTGTTGTGGATGTGTTCGCATCTTTCATGCGATGAGGACCGGGTGAATCTCCAGGAAAAGACGCAACCGCTTTTTTCAGGGAGGTCACGGAGGTGGCTCAGGCAGGTGAGGCTAATGCCTTGATGAATAAGGCGTTAGACCATCTCGAAAAAGACTGATTTTTTTAGCCCGACTTGAGTGGATCACTCCCCGGCTGGGGCGATGGGATTAACCAAGGGTTTGTCAAGGAATGAAGCGCGGGGGCTCAAGCTTTTCACTCGGTCGTGGTTCGGGACTCGAGTGAAAAAGAATCTGATTCCAAATTAAGTGTCACAGGGATAGTGATTTGGGGTATTACCCAGAACTGTCTGAACCTTAATCTAAATAAAGCTATGACACAGGAAGAAATCCAAGGCAAAGCTAAAGCGATCGCGACGCAATTGATCAACGACGTTTGGGATCAGTCTGACAAACCGGATTTTAACATGAACACCCCTGAAGGGGCGGTCGCGGCGATCAAAAAGAACATTGGAGATTTCGCTCCCCAGGCGAACAAGAACATCGTGGACAAAAGCACCTTGCTGAAAGCGATCGATAAAGAGTTGGATCTCCAGGTCGGATCTCAGCTTTTGATGCAAACCAATGATCCCGCTGATGACATGCGGCGCGGTCAGGCTGCGGCGCAACTTAAAGAAGGGATTAAAAAGACCCGGGATGGGCTGATGCAGGAATTTCAGCATCAACAACAGCGAGGCCACGATATCGGCATGGGTTCCCAACGCCGTTGAGGTGGATGGTGGGGGAGTGGGCTGCTCTTGATGCCCCGCACGCACGCAGTGGGTGGTGGGGCAGCCTAGGCGAGATCACGTGCCAAGACACTTCATGCACTCGCGGGCGGATTGGCTCTTGCTCTGGCACCGACTCGAGTCCTCAGTCGTAGAAGTCTAGGCGTGTGGCTCGCCCTTCCCCCTTCATGAACGTTTTCCCCCTCATCGTTCGCTACGGCACCATTGCGGTGGCTGTGTTTGGCGTGTTCAGCATGACTCAGGTGCTGAACCAGATCAAAGCGCAGGAGCAGCCCATCCCGCCGCCGCCAGTGGCACCCCCGCTGAAGCCTGAGGGCACGCGGCTGGCGGCCACGGGCATCATTGAGGCTCGGGATGAGAATGTGGCCATCGGGACCCCCATCGCAGGGCTGGTGACGAAGGTGATGGTGAACGTCAATGAGAAGGTGAAAGGGGGGCAGCCGCTGATGCAACTGGATGACCGGGAGCTGCAGGCTCAGCTCATCAAGGCCCAGGCCGAGATCGCGGTGAATCAGGCCCAGCTCGACATCGCTCTGGCGGAGCGGGAGAAGGTGCAGGATAACCTGGACCGGCTGAAATCATTGTCGGACCAACGGGCGATCAGTCAGGACGATCTGCGCAACCGGGCCAATGATCTGAAGGTGGCTCAAGCGCAGGTGGGCTCCGCCGAGGCGCTGCTGGCGGCGGCACAGGCGAATGTGAAGCAGATTCAGCTCTTGATCGAGCGGCTGACCATCCTCGCCCCCCGGGCGGGCACGGTTCTCCAGGTGAACATCCGGGCCGGGGAGTATGCCTCCATCCAAAACCGTCTGGCGGCGATGATTCTCGGAGATC
The DNA here is from genome assembly GCF_900167535.1 of Prosthecobacter debontii. Taxonomy (NCBI): domain Bacteria; kingdom Pseudomonadati; phylum Verrucomicrobiota; class Verrucomicrobiia; order Verrucomicrobiales; family Verrucomicrobiaceae; genus Prosthecobacter; species Prosthecobacter debontii. Next base: position 1,738 of record NZ_FUYE01000027.1, on the reverse strand, counting down.
TGGACAAGCTGCAAATCCGCGCGGATGTGGATGAGCAGAACGCCGTGCGGGTGAGACCGGGGGAGGACGCCACGGCCTATGTGAAAGGAGACGCGGTGAATGGCATCCCGGTGAAGTTTGTGCGCATCGAGCCGTTTGTGATCCCTAAACAGAGTCTCACGGGAGCCAGCACCGAACGGGTGGATACCCGCGTGCTGCAGGTGATCTATGAACTGACGGTGCCTGCCGGGATGAATCTCTACGTGGGCCAGCAGGTGGATGTGATGATTGGCGGCAAGTGAAAGTGAATGCAACGCTTGAGGTCAGGGCTCCGCCGAGGGGCGATGCCGCCTCTGCCTCCGTCTTGAAATCGTTCGGATCGCTAAGGCGCTCGGTGTCACCGGCCAAGGGCTGATACCCAACTGATGAAATCATGAGTCAAATTCATGGGCAAGATCGAGTCCGCTTCTCACTCTAGCTCTTGCACTGCGCGAAAGGTGAGTTGGGGGCGTGAGAGTCCTGTTTCTACCCTCTCATTTTATGAGGGCCTCAGACATCAGCGCGGCCTGAAGGGCCGCAGGATTCAGCCCAGGCCGCAAGGCCTGGAAACCCGACGATCAGGGCTGATCCGCCACGTCGCGCTCTGAAGGAGCGCGGGAACGGGCGGCACGTCTTCACCTCCCATTCACTCTCCCGCGACCCTTCAGGCCGCGACCTTTGAGATGTCGGTCTCTTCCCACGCACCCAGGGCTTGCTTCGCTTCGTCCTTGTATATCCATTTGGTTTCTTTCTTTGCAGAGGTTCTGCATAAGTTGAAAACCGGTTTGGCGAAGGCGGGCGGCCGCCCGCCTTCGCCAAGCAGGAGAGAGGCCCCTTCGCCCTTGAACCCCTTGCGGGAGTTCGCAGCCCAGCTTGGCCCTCTTCTGCTTCATCGGTCTGAGATCGAACAGTTGCCTGAACCTCACACGGCGTTTTCGCGCTTTGCGAGAGTTCGTATCCACAAGGTTGATCCAACCCCTCACCAACTCCTTCCATTTAATCCATGTGCCCCGATCCTGTCTACCTCGGCGTTGATGTCTCCAAAGACTCTCTCGAAGTTGCCTTCCTCTCCCAAAATCACTCCTTTCCAAACACTCCCTGCGGCGTGCGCAAGCTGCGCAACCTCATCGCCAAACACCCTCGCTCTGTGCAGGTCATTTGCGAAGCCACCGGCGGCTATGAGCGCCTCATGGTCCAAGCTCTTCACGAAGGCAAAATTCCCCTCAGCCTCGTCAATCCACGCCTGCCCCGTGACTTCGCCCGCGCTCAAAACCGCCTGGCCAAGACCGACCGCATCGATGCCTCCATCCTTGCTGCTTATGGCTCCGCCCTCAAGCCTGCGACCACTCCACCCGCAGATCCCGCCACTGCCCGTCTGGCCCTGCTGGTGGCCCAGCGCGACAGCCTCGTTGAGGAGCGCGCCCGCTATAAAACCCGCCTGCGTCAACATGCCGACCTTTGGTTGGCGGCCCAGATCAGACGCCTCATGACCAACTTGAACCTGGAAATCGTCAAACTCGAAACCTTGATGCGCGAAGTCGCCGCTGAAAACGCCGCACTTCAGGCCAGGTCACAACGGCTGGATGAAGCGGCTGGCATCGACTGGCGCAGCGCCCTGTGCCTGTGCGCCCACATGCCCGAACTCGGCTCCCTCAAACGCGAGCAGGCCGCGGCACTTGCAGGCCTAGCACCGTTCAACCGCGACAGCGGCCAGTGGCGG